>JAFWGD010000139.1 GCA_017515355.1 Coriobacteriales bacterium | reverse complement strand
TGACGAGCGTGTGCGTGTCGGACTGGCGGAAGAGGTACTCGGCCTCGTGGACCTTGTACGCGGAGTTGACTGTCACGAGAACCGCGCCGATCTTCGTGGTGGCCCAGAAGGTGATGTACCACTGCGGCACGTTGGTCGCCCAGATCGCAACGTTATCGCCCTTCTTGACGCCCATCGCGATGAGGGCGCGCGCGAAGGTGTCGACGTCGTCGCGGAACTCGGAGTAGGTGCGGTTGTAGTCGAGCTCGGTGTAGCGAAAGGCCCACTGGTCGGGAAACTGCTTCACGATTCGGTCGAGGAGCTCCGGAAAGGTGAGGTCTATCAGCTGCTCCTTCTTCCAGATGTACTTCCCGAGGCCGCTTTTGGCGGTCTGGAGCATCTCGGAGAAGTAGTCGCGCATGAAGTTGGCGAAGTGCGGGAAGACGATTGCAGAGTCGGTGAGGTATGGCGCCCAGCGCTTGACCCACTCGAGCGTGATGTAGCCCTCGTAGCCTATCTCGGCGAGGCCGTCGAACATCTCGCGCAACGGCATATCGCCCTCGCCCATCATGCGGTACTCGATCTTGCCCTCTGCAGTTTTGCAGGAATCCTTGGCGTGAACGTACTTGATGCGCGAACCGAGGTTGGCGATCGTGGTCGCTGGCGACTCGTCGAAGAAGCGGTAGGGGTGGTGGATGTCCCACAGCGCCGCGATGTTCTCGCTGTCCACCGCGTCGAGGACGCGCGCGAGGCGAGAGGTGTCGGCATAGACGCCGTTGGTCTCGAGGATCAGCGTGATCGACTCGGGCTTCGTGTCGGCGTGCGCGATGGCGGCGAGCTCCTTGAGCAGCTCGATCATGTAGTCGTCATCGACCACGAGGTTCGGATTGGGGCCAGGGGTATCCTCCCCCATCAGCCTCACGAACGGTGTCGATGTCTTGCGGGCAAGCTCGATGTACTGCGTGATCTCGGCGATGTTCTCCTCGCGCTTGGATTGGTCGGCCAGAGCGCAACCGGAGGTGAAGCAGCATATCTCGACGCCGATCTCGGAGAGCTTGGCCATCGTGTTGGGAAGCTTGGCATCCGTGAAGGGCTGTGCCTTTGCGGCCATAAGGAAGTTACCAAGGCCCCTAATCTCGATTCCGTCGAATCCAAGGTCTGCTGCCATTGGATAGATGTCCGTCCACGAATAGTTCGGGCACCCGATCGTAGAAAATGCGATCTTCATAACTCCTCCTTCACGTTGTCGATTCGGTACTTAGGTGCAATGAATCAATTTTGCCAAAAGGTGAAGTGAGTGGGGGCCAATATACCGCGATAGGCGCCGGGAGATTTCCAAGGTGCGCTCCTGGCCCTCAAACCGAGGATGCAGGCGTGGAGTATGCGCCAGGCTCTTCGGTGCGATTTGCGGCGAATGGCGAAGCGCGCCACCCGCGGGGGATGGCGCGCGCTATATCTCTGCTTGGAAGCTATGCTGGAAAAGCTACTTCTCGCAGATGCCGAGGAGCCAAGTCTGGAGCGCCTGCAGCGGGTCTCCTCCCGACTTCATCGCCTTCTCGGCATCGGCAGCGGATCCGAATGCGCCGATGAGCTCATCGAACTCGAAGCCGGCAGCCCAGCGCGAGTGGTTCCTGTACTTCCAATCGGGGCCGCCGAGGACCATTCCGGTGGTCTTTCCGCAAGTCGAGCAATCGTCGTTGCTCTTGGTCATCAGAAGCTCGCGGATCCTGTTGGCGCACGTCGACATGATCTGGAAGTAGGAATCCTCGGGCATGCGCGCGAGGTACTCGGAGACCTTCTTGGCATCGCGGGCGCTCATCGCATCGGCAACGTCCCAGGGCTTGGGCTCCTCGGTGCGGACGACCATCTCGTCGATGGCGTCGGAGGAGATGTAGTTCTCGCCCTGGGCGATAGCGTACTCGGCGAGCTTCTTGACCTCGGTGTCGAGCGCGACCGTCGAGGTGCCGATCATATCGATGAGCTTCTCCGCCTCGTAGAGACCCATGTGCGAGCCGTACTTCATGGCGAGCTTGCATACGGTCTCGCCGAGGCCAGTGCGCGAGTTCTTGGACTTGCACTCGATGATCGATGCCGCGTTGTACCTGGTGAACGCCCTGATGACCAGCGACGACTTGGGAAGCTCGCCGCCCTCGACGAACAGGACGGTGCTGTCGCACGGCTTGATCAGATAGTCGACGAGGATGTCGGTCAGGGGCTTCTTGGCGTTCTCGATGCCCTTGATGATCACGAGGCGCTTCTCCGATGCGAACGGCGGGGTGTAGAGCGCGCTGGCGAGGCCGTCGACGGAGTCGAGCTCGCTCACGACGAACGTGTTCATGTTGAGCTCGAGCTCGCCCATCTCGGCGATCCTGCTCTCCATGGCCTTGAGCATGTCCTTGCGCTTGAGCTCGTCATCTCCCGTAACCAGATATGCGTGAAGCAGCGGTTTCCTCTCTTCGGACATTGTTGCCCTCCTTACAGTTGCAATGGTTTTCAGTCATCTACCATCATACGTTATCGCCGCGCCATTTTGCGTGAGAGTGACCACTATGTCGCCCTGCAAGTCAGTGCGGAGCACCTCGGAGCCTGCGCTGACCAGCGCATCGATGACGCGATAGGACGGGTGGCCGTAGGTGTTGCCCTCCCCGACGCTGATCAGCGATGCCTTGGGCCCGAGCTTCTCAGCCAACTCGGAGGTGATGGATGCGGCGCTGCCATGATGTCCGACCTTGAGGATGTCGATGCTGCCGAGACCGCTGGCGACCATGCTCTCGAGCTGCTCGCTCTCGGCATCGCCGGTGAGGAGCGCGATTATCTCGGGCACGCCGTCGAGATCGGCATCGTAGCGCATGAGAAGGCAGATCGAGTCCTCGTTGTCGCAGCCGTCAACCTCCTCGGTTGGCCAGATCATCTCGAACTCGAGATGATCGGAGAGCCTGATCCTCGAGCCGAATGCGAGTTCGAAGATACCCTCGCGCGCAAGTCCATCGGCGGTTTTCAGCGTGCTCATCGCCTTCGGATCCTCGCAGTCCAAGCAGCCATCGGCGACCAGCACCGCATCGACGGACACTGTTGGGTCGAGCGCCGATAGAGAGCCGCAGTGGTCTTCGTCGAAGTGCGTGATCAGCACCGCATTCAGGCTGTATGCCCCGTTGCGCGAGAGCGCTGCGAGGAGCTTGGAATCTTCGCGTCCAGTGTCGACCAGCAACCGAGTGCTCCCATCGGAGACCAGGATCGCATCGCCCTGACCCACATCCAATGCGACCAGCCGCGGAGGGGATGGCCAGAGCGCAACGACGGTTCCGAGCGCGAGCAGCGCAGCCGAGGCAGCAGCCAGGATGCTCTTGGATCGCCTGCTGGGAAGCGGCCATGCGATCCAAACCGCTGCCCCCAGCGCCATTGCGATGAAGGCCAGCTCGGCACCCCCTCTGGAGAAGGGTATGGCGCATAGCGGCAGGCTGGCAATGAACCTGACGATGGCGCAGAACCCCTCTGCGAGAATGCACGCCGCACCGATGAGCGCATTGCCGACGGGGGCGAAGATCGCCGCGGCAAGCAGCGAGAGCATGCCGAATCCGAGCAGGAGCGCTATCGCGGGAGCTGCGAGAAGGTTGCAGATCGGCCCTAGGATGCTCAGCGTTGCGAATGCGGGTATGGCGACTGGAGCCGTGCACGTTTGCGCCGTGAGTGCCATCGCCAGCGGCGAGGCGGCCTTACGCAGCAAGCGTGGAGAGAGCGACTCGAGCCATTCGGCTACAAGCGGTGTGAAGACGCAGAGCCCGAAGACGCTCATGACCGAAAGCGCGAATCCCATGGAGTACGCGCATGGGGGATCGATGGCGAGCATCGCAACCACGGCCAAGGTCAGCGCCGAAAGGCTGTGCCTTCTCCTGCCGGCGAGCCACGCGATGTTCGCCGCAAGCGACATCGCGCATGCCCTGATGGCGGACTCGTGCAAGCCGGTCAGCCCGAGGTAGGAGATGCACGCCGCCGCTAGGATTGCGATCGCCGCTCCCTTGGGCAGCCGCATGCGCGAAAGCGCCAAGGTGCTGATCGCGATGATGATGCTCAGATGGCTTCCTGAGACGGCGAGCAGATGGGCAAGGCCGGTGAGTCTGAACGGGTCGTCGAGACCCAGCTTGCCGACCCCTTCCCTGTTGCCGAGCACGATTCCCGAGAGCAACGCAGCGCCATCGCCGCCGAAGCGTCCGAAGAGCTTGCCAGCCTTGAAGCGCAGCGCTCCGAACAGGCCTCGGAATGTGGGCGCCCAGCTGATGTCTTCGACCTTGCGAGGCCGAAACGACGCGCCGATCAGCTGGCTGTAGCGATATTCCGAGCCACTCGAATCGTCGAGGAGGTGCACGTCTCCGTAGACCGTGCACTCGCTTCCAAGGGGAAGCGGATCGAAATCGCTCCAACCGACCTTTACGTTCAGGGCAATTCCGTCCTCGCTGTAGACCACCGCAGTGGAGGTGGTACCGAAATCCCCCGCGGAGGCGTCATCGGTGACGACCATCCTGCATTTGCTCACATGCGACGGAAAGAGTGAGATCGACGAGCTCAGATGCGAGTAGCAAAGCGAGCCCACTATCAAGCCCAACGCCAACCCGGATGCCACCAAAGCCGCAGCGGTGACGATCGATTCCTTCGCCTCGCGCCGCACTATGCGCTGGGAGACGCTGGCCCATCTGCGCGGAAGCTCGTGAGCTCCCCTGCGCCGCCCGGTGCGACCCAGCAGCACCAAAGCCACGGCAAGCGCCGCCGCCAAGATCAGCACTCTGGGCTCCAAGGCGCTCGCGAAATCCCCGATGGCGCTTCTCAGCACGCCAAGCGTGCCGCCACCAGCAACGTATGCCTGCCAGCACAGCGCCCGCGCGATTCTGATTCCACACCACATTGCAACCGCAGGCAACAGCAGCATCGGCAGCGAGGGCCGCGAGGCATGGCGCTGTTCGACCTCTAGATCGACCAGCTCCTCGTCTTCGGGGGCTCCGGAGGTCAAACGCATATCAGGGCCTTGATCTTGGAGAACCTCCCATCCCCTATCCCGGAAACGTTGCGGATGTCTTCGATGCTGTCGAAGCGCCCGTTGAGCTGCCGATAGCTGATGATCTCCCCGGCTATCGCGGGGCCGATGCCCGGCAACGTCTCGAGCTCCTCCGAATTTGCGGTGTTGATGTTCACCTTCGAGGGGCTGGCGGCTCTCCCTGCACCCTGCGCAGTGCCGGCCTCGCCCTTTGCGGGAATGTAGATCTGCTCGCCGTCGACGAGCTCATGTGCGAGATTGACAACGGTGGTGTTCGCATTCTTGGCGAATCCCCCCGCTGCATCGACCGCGGCCTGCGCGCGAGCACCCTGCGCGAACGTGTAGACGCCGGGGTTCTTCACCGCCCCTACGACGTGCACGTAGATGATCTTCTGCTCTGGCTTGGACGCGGCGGCATCGCTCCCCTCCCCATCGGCGGAGGCGGATCGATCGCCGGCGACTATGCTGATCCCGTCGCTCGAGGGCCACCAATGCGCGAGCGCGAGCCCCGCCACCAGAACCGCGACTATCGCCGCGGCGACGATGACGTTCTTGGGAACCTTCGAGATGCCCGCGCGCTCCAGCAACCTTGCGCGCTTGTCAACAGACCCCTTCAACGCTCGGCCCTCCTCGTTTCCTACGAGAAGAGACTATCGCCGCGACCTTAACGAAACGCCGCGAGCCTCCAAATGGAATCCAAATGAATTCCAAACAAAAATCCAAACGCCAGCCAGATGCGGATATGCCGATCGGAATGCCTCCACGAGCCCACCAAATGCGCTCTGAACGGCTTTTGGCTGGAATCCGATAAAGGATGCGCCATGGCGAAAACTAGGCTTAGAGGCGATTTGAGAGGCTCAGTTCCGCTGATCTAG
Organism: Coriobacteriales bacterium; assembly: GCA_017515355.1. Lineage (GTDB taxonomy): Bacteria > Actinomycetota > Coriobacteriia > Coriobacteriales > CADBOM01 > RGIG5709. The sequence continues at coordinate 12,111 of JAFWGD010000139.1, read as the reverse complement.
CGGTTGCACCTGCACTCGACGATCTGCATCGAGTCGCAGATCTCGCGTGCCCACGCGGCAAAGTCCATCTTGGCGGCGTACTCCTCCACCTCGCGCATCTTGGCGTGGGTCTCGGGGCTGCGCGGCAGGAAGAGGGTGCAGCAGTCGGCGCAGGCGCGCGTAGAGAGGTCGAAAGTGCCGATGCGCTGCGCAAGCGCGATGATCGCCTGCTTGTCCGTGCCGATGAGAGGCCTGAATACCGGAAGCTCGGCGACGGCATCGACGGCGCGGATGTTCTCCATCGTCTGCGAGGCCACCTGTCCTAGCGACTCTCCGGTGACGATCGCCTTGCCGCCCATGCGCCTGGCGACCTCGTTGGCAACGGTGAACATCAGCCTGCGGAAGAAGATGACACGCAGCTTGGGGGGCACGACGTTGGCGATCTCCGCCTGGTAGTCCCCTATCCGCGCGATGCACAGGCGCTTGACGCCACCCGTTACCGAAAGGCCCTCGCAGATCTCGCGCACGAGGTATTAGCTCGAATCGTCGGTCTGCGGAGCTCCGGAGAAGTGCAGTGCTATGGCGACCGCGCCGCGATGGATCATGCGCCACACCGCGACGGGCGAATCGATGCCGGTGGAGAGCAGCGCGATGACGTTGCCGGCCGTACCCACGGGCAATCCGCCCATGCCGGGCTGGGTGTCGGCGTAGATGTAGGTGCTCCCCTGGATGACCTCGACGAATACGGTGACGTCGGGATCCTCCATCTGGACCTTGGACTCTGGGAAGCTCTCGCAAAGGTGGGAGCCGATGATCTGGTTGAGCTCCATCGAGCCGATCGGGAAGTCGGTGTTCGACCTGCGCGCACGCACCTTGAAGCTGCCGAACGGCTCGGCGGCGCCGAGCACCTTGGCGGCTACGCGCTTGATGTCATCGAGCTCGCGATTGGTGCGCCAACCGCGGGAGACGCGCGCTACGCCCGGGATGTCGCGCAGGATCTGGAAAAGGCGATCGAGCGCGGGGTTTGCCAACCCGCCCTCGATGAAGCCCTCGTCGTCGAGCACCAGCCCGGGGCCGAGCGCTTCGACGTCCACATGAACGAGAATCCTCCCCGAGATCTTGCGTACGCCATCGACGGGGAGGTCCTTGCTGAGAAACGATATGTTGTCTATGAGTTTGCGCTCGAACGACGAGCGGTTGCGGCCCTTGAGGCCGATCTCATGGTAATGGACGAGAAAAACTGGCTGGGTCATGGCCCGCGCCTTTCAAGCTAGGCCTGCGGCTCGTCCTCTTTGAGGTCGATGAGATCGCCGCGCTCGACCTCTTCCATCGCGAGCGAGAGGGGCTTGCAATCGGAGAATTGCGAGATCTCGGCAACGGTCTGCAGCTGCAGCGCCCTCGTCTTCTGGCCGCACATCATGTCGTTGATGTCGCGGGCGCGCTTCGCGGTGATCGCGCAAAGGAGGAACTTGTCGTTGTCGGTCTTCTCAAGAAGCTTGTCTATGTGCTGGTCGATGATTGACATTTGCCTATCTTTCCATTCCACGCCGAAGCGTTAACCTATCTCGAAATCGATGATCGAATTCAGCTCGCTCACAGCTATATCGACTTCATCGTTCGTAACCGAATAATTATAGCAGCCTTCCAGCTCCATTTCCACCTTGGCGTTGGCCATCCGCAACTCAACCTGCTCTTCGCTCTCCGTGCCCCTGCCGATCAGGCGCCTCCTCAGCTCCTCGAACGAGGGCGGCTTGACGAAGATCAGGACGGCCTCTGGATAGCTCCTCTGCACGATGAGCGCTCCCTGCACGTCGATCTCGAGAATCACGCTGAGACCGGCTTCGAGGCGCTCCTCGACTGCGCTGCGCAGCGTGCCGTAGCGATTGCCGTGCACATCCGCCCACTCCAGGAAGTCCCCCTCCTCGATGCAGCGGTCGAACTCTTCCCTGCTGAGAAAGAAATACGTCTCCCCATCGATCTCGCCCGGCCTAGGCTGGCGAGTCGTAGCGGAGACGGATAACCACAAGTCCTCCCGGACAGACATGAGTCCCTTTACGAGGGTTCCCTTGCCTGCGCCGGACGGACCTGAGATTACAAAAAGGCGATTCGCCATTACTTGGAAGCGAGCCTCTCGATGAGGGCTTCCTTCTGACGGGTGCCGAGACCCTTGATCCTGCGAGTGTCGGAGATGCCGAGCTCCTCCATGATCTTGGTGACCTTGGCCGCACCGTAGCCGGGGAGGGAGGAGATCATGTCCTTGACCTTCAGCTTGTCGATTACGGGATCATCGACGGTGTTGAGGATCTCGGTGATGGTGATCTTTCCATCCTTGATCTTGCTGCGAAGCTCTGCACGAGCATGGCGAGCCTGTGCTGCTTTCTCGAGTGCTGCACGACGCTGTTCATCAGTCTGATTGGGCAATGCCATATCTACAACCTTGCCTTTCTACGTGTCCAGTAAGTCCTCGACCGTTACCAGATGAGCGGGGTAATCCAAGTCGAAATGCCTTTCGTCAGTTAGCAAACCTGACGTTTGCATTGTCATATTCTATAGGCTTTTGTCGGAATGGACCCAAATTAATCGGCTTCGCGCAAAAGCGTTAGGCTTTCGGTTCGTGTTAGGTGCTGAACGGAAAGCAAAAGTGGAGATTTGGTGAGCGTTTATGGCGCTTATCCTGCGATTATCTCCTCGACGATGGCTTCGAAGGCAGCCGCGGGTTCGCACACCTGGGTAATCGGCCGGCCGATGACGACATGGCTCGCGCCCGCCAAGATGGCAGCCGAAGGGGTCGCGATTCGAGCCTGGTCGCCGGCCGCGCTTCCTGCGGGCCTGACTCCCGGGGTGACGATGAGGGCATCGGGGCCGAGTAGCTCGCGCAGCATCGCCGCCTCGAGGGGAGAAGCCACCACTCCGCTGGCTCCGCTGCTACACGCCAGCGCTGCGAGGCGCTTGACCTGGGACTGCGCATCCGAATCCACCCCGACAGTCTGCAACGTCGCATCGTCCATGCTCGTCAGCACCGTTACCGCGAGGATTGCGGGAAGCTCGCCGGGCGCTCCGGCAGCAGCTCCTTCGATGGCGGCCTTGGCCATCTCCGCGCCTCCGCAAGCGTGGATCGTCAGCATGTCCGCGCCAGTGGAGGCGATCGAGGCCGCCGCGCCGCGGATCTGGTGCGGGATGTCGTGGAGCTTGAGGTCGAGGAAGACCTTGAAGCCGCGCTCCTTGAGCTCGGAGACGATCTTCGGGCCCTCCGTGTAGTAGAGCGTCATTCCGACCTTGAGCCAGCGCGCGCTGCCCTGCAGCATGTCTGCAAGTTCGAGCGCCCTCTCCCTGTCGCAATCGAGGGCGACGATTATCCTGTCCCTTGCCTGATCGGACGTTATGCCTGCCATGTTCGCTCCTTTGCTCCTCGGTGGACGCCGCGGTTCGGATGATCCCGCCCGCCGCGCCCTACTCCAGTGCTCCGATCAGCTCCGAAACGGATCCGATCGCATTGTCCTCCAGATATCGCTCGATCCCGTCGATGACCTTGATGGTGGCCAGCGGGTCAATGAAGTTGGCTGAGCCGATGGCCACGGCGCTCGCGCCTGCGAGGATGAACTCGATCGCGTCCTCCGCGCAGGCGATTCCGCCCATGCCGATGAGCGGCACGTCGATCGCCTTGTGCACCTCGTAGACCATGCGCAGCGCAACCGGCTTGATCGCTGGACCGGAGAGGCCCGCGACCTTCCTGTTGAAGACCGCCTTGCGCGTGCGCGCATCGATGGCCATCGCGAGCAGCGTGTTAATCAGCGAGAGCGCGTCGGCGCCCTCGTCGACCACGGCACGCGCTATCGAGACGATGTCGGTGACGTTGGGCGTGAGCTTGACGATGATCGTGCGCTCGGTGGCCTTCCTGCATGCCGCCATGATCTGAGCCACGGCAGCGGGGTCTGTGCCGAAGGTCATGCCTCCGCTGTCGACGTTGGGGCACGAGACGTTCAGCTCGTACGCATCGACGCTCCCCTCCTCCTCCAGACGCTCGATGATCGCGGCGAACTCGGCGACGCTGTGGCCGGAGACGTTGACGATGATTGGAACTCCCTGCTGCGAAAGCCACGCGAGATCACCTGCGCAGAAGGCCTCGACGCCAGGATTCTGCAGGCCGATCGAGTTGAGCATGCCGCTGGGGCTCTCGGCGATCCTGACTCCATCGTTGCCGCGCCACGGCTCGAGCGAGACGCCCTTGGTGGTAACCGCTCCGAGCCTGCTGAGCTCGAAGAACTCGGAGTATTGCATCCCCGATGCGAAGGTCCCCGATGCGGTTGTCACCGGGTTTTTCATCGTGAGCTTTCCGATGCGGGTCGCGAGGTCCGCGCTCATCGCCACACCACCTTCCTGGCATCGAATACAGGTCCGTTGGCGCATGCGCGGCGCAAACCATCCACGGTATCGACCACGCAGGAGAGGCAGGCGCCTATTCCGCAGGCCATCCTGTTCTCCATCGAGACCTCGCAGCGCACATCTCCAGAGGCCACGCGCTCGCTGCCGAGCGCTATCCTGCATGCGATGGCCTCCATCGGCTTGGGCCCGCAGATCGCGATGTAGTCGATCGAAGGGTCGGTCGCCAATGCATCGCGCATGAGATCGGTGACGAAGCCGTGGTATCCCGCGCTGCCGTCGTCAGTGGCGATAAGCATCTTCGCTCCAGCGCCCTCGAGACGCTCGATACCGGCCAGCTTGCCTGCGTTGCCAGCGCCGAAAGCGCAGGTCACAGCCGCTCCGTTGCGCCTGAGCGCAAGCGCGAGCATGTTGACGGCCGCGATGCCCACTCCCCCGCAGACCAGCAGCGCGTTGCGCGTGCCCTCGGGGGGTGCCCAGCCGATTCCAACCGGGCCGATGCAGTCGAGTTGCTCACCCGGCACAAGGCTCGTCATGTGCTCTGTGCCCTTGCCGGCGAGCTGGTAGAGGAGCTCGATCGTCCCCTCCTCCGCGTTCGCGTCGTAGATCGAAAACGGGCGTCTCAGGATGTGCCCCCCGAACCGAGGGAGCCTGAAATGCGCGAACTGCCCCGGCTCGACCTTGCCGGCCATTCCGGGTGCAGCGAGCCTCAGCAGCCAGATGCCGTCCGCCTGCCTCTCGTTGGAGAGAACGCCGAGCGCCTCGCATTCGCGATATGCCTTCTCGACGCTGCAGGAGCCGCTGTCTCCGATATTGCTCATTTGGGCCTTCCTTCCAAGTCGCCCGCGCTAGAGAACCACGCCGTCGACCATGACTGGCTCGCCTGCGATGAAGAGATCGGTCGCCTTGCCCTTGAGCTCGGCGCCGATGAATCCGGAGTTGACCGACTTCGAGAGGAAGTCGCGCGCATCGACGGTCCATTCGACCTCCGGGTCGATGATCGTGAGGTCTGCAGAAGCGCCCTCCTCGAGCCTGACCTGCGGCAGCCCGGCTATCTCGCGCGGGTTGATCGCCATCAGCTCGACCATGCGCGAGAGCGTGATCCTGCCCGTCGCAACGAGGTTGGTCAGCACGAGCCCCAGCGAGGTCTCGAGCCCGACCATCCCGAAGGGCGCGAGCTCGAACTCGAGCGCCTTCTCATGCAGCGCATGCGGCGCATGGTCGGTGGCGATGCAATCGATAGTCCCATCGTTGAGCGCCTCGGCCAGCGCCTCGGCATCCTCCGCGCGCCTCAGCGGCGGATTCACCTTGAGCGAGGTGTCGTAGGAGTTGGTTATGTCGTCTTGCGTGAGGAAGAGATGGTGCGGCGTGACCTCGCAGGTTACCGGCAGGCCCTTGGCCTTCGCGTTCGCAACCGCCTCGATTCCGCCGCGCGTGGTGATGTGCTGGATGTGCAGCTTGCAACGCGTGAGCTCGCAGAGCGCGATGTCGCGCCCGATCTGGATCTCCTCCGCTGCGGCTGGCCAACCGGCCAGGCCCAGACGCGTAGATGCGGTTCCCTCGTTGACCACGCCGGTGCCGCTGAGGTCGTCCACCTGGCAGTGCGACATGATGCCCTTGCCGAACATCTTCACGTAGTCCATCGCCCTGCGCATCATCGAATCGCTCTGGACTCCGCGGCCGTCGTCGGAGAACGCCACCGCTCCCGCAGCCGACATGCTGCCGATCTCGGCGAGCGCCTTGCCCTGCAGGCCGACGGTGATCGCCCCGACCGGATGGATGCGCACGTGCGCGTCGCGAGCCTTGCTCAAGATGTACTCGACTCCGCTTTCGGTGTCGCAGGTGGGATTGGTGTTGGGCATGACGCAGACGTCGGTGAAGCCTCCGTGCGCCGCAGCCGCCGAACCGCTGATCAGGTCCTCCTTGTACTCGAAGCCAGGATCGCGGAAGTGGACGTGGATGTCGACGAGGCCGGGAACGATGACCTTCCCCTGCATCTCGCGGACCTCTGCGCCATCGCACTCCAGCCTCTCGCCTATCGCGGCGATCGCGCCATCGGCCACCAGCAGATCGGCAACCTTGTCCAGACCCACAGCGGGGTCGACCAGACGTGCTCCCTTAAACAGCAAGCTCATCCTTCTCACCACCAATCAGCGCATACATGACGGCCATTCTCACTGCCACTCCGGCGTTCACCTGATCGAGTACGAGCATCCGCGGGTCGTCGGCGATCTCGGATGAGACCTCGACGCCCCTGTTCATGGGACCGGGATGCATCACTATCGCATCATCCTTCATCTTAGCTGCTCTGCGCGCATCGAGGCCGAAGAGATTCGCATACTCGCGAAGCGTCGGGAATGGGGCGTCGTCGAGGCGCTCCTGCTGGATGCGCAGCATGTAGAGGACGTCGGCCTCTGGGATGACCTCGTCGAGGCTCCAGGAAACCTCCGCGCCAAGCACGTCGGGGCGCGCTGGCAGAAGCGTCGGCGGAGCCACGGCAATCGGATTGGCGCCGAGCGCCTTGAGCGCGGGAGCGAGCGAGCCGAAGACGCGCGAGTGCGCGATGTCGCCGACGATCGCGACGTTGAGCCCATCGAGATGGCCGAAATGCTCGCGCATCGTGAAGAGGTCGAGCAACGTCTGCGTCGGGTGCTGATGCTTCCCGTCTCCGCCGTTGATGATGTGCGCGCTCATGTTGTCCGCGAGGATGCGTGGAGCGCCCGCGTAGCGGTGCCTGACGACCACGATGTCGCAGTTCATCGCAGAGAGCGTCTTCGCGGTGTCGACGAGCGATTCGCCCTTGGTGGTGGAGCTGGTCGAGCCCGACATGTTCACCGCATCGGCGGAAAGGCGCTTCGCGGCGATCTCGAACGAGGTGCGCGTGCGCGTCGAGGGCTCGAGGAACATGTTGACGATGGTGCGGCCGCGCAGCGTGGGCAGCTTCTTGATCGCGCGGTCGTTGACCTCCTTGAACGACCTCGCCAGGTCGAGGATCGACATGATCTCGGAGGGCGTGAAGTCGCCGATCTCGAGGAGATGCTTAGATTTGACGATGCCCATCACTCATCGCCCCCTTCCTGCGCCTTCGCTGCAGTTGCGTCGCGGCTTCCTCCCGCTGCGGCGCGCTTGTAGCTGATGGCATCGAGCCCAACGGGCTGCGAGCCGATGTGCTCGCCGGGCTTGGTGGCCTCGGTGAGCTCGACCACGGTGCGGCCATCGATGCGATCCGCGTAGAAGCGCACCTGCTGGGTCGACGAAGTGGGGATGTTCTTGCCGACGTAGTCCGGGCGGATCGGCAGCTCGCGATGGCCGCGGTCTACCAGGACCGCCAACTGGATGCGCGCGGGCCTTCCGTAGTCCATCAGCGCGTCCAGGGCGCTTCGCACCGTGCGCCCCGTGTAGAGCACGTCGTCGACGGGGATGATGTTCTTCCCGTTGATCGAGAACGGGATCTGGGTCTCGTAGACCTCGGTGGGAAGATGCCCGGAGACGTCATCGCGGTAGAACGAGACATCCAACGAGCCGACTGGAATCCTGACGCCCTCGATCTTCTCGATGCGCTCGCCGAGCACCGACGCGAGGATATCGCCCCTGGTGACGATGCCGATGAGGATCAGATCGTCGAGGTTGTCGTTCTTCTCGATGATCTCGTGCGCAATGCGCGTAAGGGAATGGGATATCGCCCTCTCGTCCATGACGATCGAGCCTTGAGAAGCTTTCATGCTATGCCTCCTCTTACAAAAACGCCCTTGCGGATGGAGTTCCGGCAAGGGTTTCGAGGCGCAGCGCATGCGCATGGGGATGCACACGGGCATCCTGCTATGAATCGCCTTGTCGGTCTCACGGTACCGCATTTAAAGGTCGTGTATATGTTAGCTTGCGAGTTGCCCGCTCGCAAGGCGAATCATCGCGAATTGCCCTTTGAATGGGCGAATCGGGGGATTTATGGACAGAGGCGGCGCATCGGACCCGCCAAACGCGAGGTGCGGATGCTATTTCCAGCCGCGAAACTCGTTGACGACGATGTTGGCGATGGCATAGGTGAAGTCCTCGTGGTCGTTGAGCGCGCCGACGGTAGTGAAGCGCACGGGCTCGCCAGATGCATCGTTGGCGAACAGGTCGAAGAACTTGCGCTTCATCTCGATGGCAACCGTATGACGCATGTCGATGGTCGGGACGACGCCACCCGGCGCCACGACGACGATATCCTTCACGCTGCCGAGCTTGAAGCGCTCGAGCGTCTCCTCGAAGGTCGGCGTAAGGGCATCGCGGCTCCTGATCGCCACGGAGGGCAGGTAGGCGATCGTCCACTCGTTGCGCTTGAGGCCGAGCCTTTCCGCGACGGCGAGAGCGGTGGCCGATGTCTGCAGCTCGTAGTTGTCCCCATCTTGGATGTCGCGCAGAGGCGCGGTTCGGTAGACGAAGACCAGCTTGTGCTTCTTCGCGAGCATGTCGAGCGCAGAAAGAGAGCCTGTGGCGTTGACCTCAGGAATCCTGTGCTTGCCCGCAGTGCCCTGCGGACGCAGCCTCTCCACGGTATCGAGGATGTTGTTCGCAAGCGCCTCGATGTACCACTCGTCGTCGTAGAAGTTGTCGATGAAGCGGTACTCCACGTCGCTCGAGAAGCGCCTCTTCTCCTTCTTCCACGCATCATGCACGGAGGCGGTGAAGGTGTAGGAGGATTGCGGGGCCATCGGCACTACTACGATGCGCTTGGCACCAGATTCGGTGAGATGCTGCAGCCCCTCGCGGATGCCTGGCTTGCCATAGCGCGAGACGCTGGCGGTGACCACGTTGGCCATCCCTAGGTCCTCGATGTCGAGCGCGATCGCACGCCTTTGCCTGTTGCAGTTCTTCTGATATGTGGATTCGCCGTTCCAGAAGCTGCTGATCTCCCTCTTGAGCTCCTGGACTGCCGGGCCGAGGATCGAGAACTGCATCTTGGGAAGCCAGAGCGGAAGCGGAAGGGTGCGCACGCGCTTGTCGAGAAGGATCCTGCGCATGAACGGCCTGAGCGTCTTGTCCTCGATGTCCGAGGGAAGGCCGTAGTGGACGAACAGCACGCCATACTGCGCGCTAGGGGCCTTCGCCTTGTCCTTCTTAGCCTTCTCTGCCACAGCAATCACTTCCTAGAGCCATCGCGCTCGAAGCTGTCAGGCCTGCCTGCTGGCCTCGGCGGCGCGCATGCTCTCGAAAACCTGCTCGCCATACTCCGTGCGCCCCATCGACCTGTCGGCCAAACCATCGAGGGCCCTCTGCAGATCCTCGGGGAGGCTGTCTACGAATAGCATATCCTCTTCCGTCACCGGATGCATGAACGAAAGCTTGTACGAATGGAGAAATTGCCTGCGCAAACCCAGATTCGCCTGCTCCTTCCCTGCACCATACATCATATCCCCAACCACCGCATGTCCGATATAGGACATGTGGACTCTGATCTGATGGGTGCGTCCGGAAAAGAGCTTGCACTCGATGAGGCAGTAGCCGTTGTCGGTGCGGGAGGCTTCGAAGCGCTCGAGCACCGTGAAGGTCGTGACAGCCGAGCGCGCGGATTGCGAATCGCTCACGGCCATCTTGAGGCGCTCCTTGGGATGGCGCGCGATGGGTGCGTCGATGTATCCGGTGTCGCGCGCTATGTAGCCGTGGACGAGCGCGAGGTACCTGCGGTCGATGCTGCGCACCCTGATGCCATCCTGCAGCGCATAGCCGACATCATCGGTTTTGGCGGCGAGCATCAGGCCCGAGGTGTCCATGTCGAGGCGATGGACTATGCCGAGGCGATCCTCGCCCTGCAGGTTGGCAAGGTGATCCTTTCCGCAGTGTGCGATCAGCGCGTTGACGAGCGTATCGCCGACGTGCCCAGGCGAGGGATGGCAGACGAGCCCTACGGGTTTGCTGAGGACGATCATGTCTTCGTCCTCGAAGCGTATGTCGAGGTCGATGTCGTAGCCTGCGAGCTCGAGCGCCACTGGCTCGTAGACCGAGTATTCGATGCGATCTCCGGTGCGAACGGAGTACTTCTTGCTCTCCACTCCCCCATTGACGTAGACCTCGCCCGACTCTATCGCCTTGGCAGCTGCGGAGCGGCTGGCGAAGCCGGGTAGGCCGGCAAGGAGCGCATCGAGGCGCTGTCCGCTCTCATCCTGCTCCACGACATGCGTGTAGTCGCTCACTTCGCACCCCCTTCCTGCTTGTCGCGGAAGAAGCTGTTGCGACTGAAGATCGCGAAGAGCACCCAGAGGATCATCCCGCAGGTGATGCAGATGTCCGCCACGTTGAAGACCGGGAAGTTGATGAGGTCGAAGCTCAGGAAGTCGGTGACGGCGCCGTAGAACGCGCGGTCGAAGGCATTGCCGAGGGCGCCGGCGAATATGGCGCCGAGCAGGACCACCTCGTATGGCGTGCGCTTGCAGAATCTGGCCAGATAGACCAAAATCGCCGCGCAGACCACGACTGTGATGACGAGAAAGAGGACCTTCGCCCCGTTGAGCATGCCAAACGATGCGCCCTCGTTGAAGACGAGCCTGAAGCTGAATGCGCCGGGAATGACGTCGATGCTCCCCGAGCTCAGCGCGATGTTGGCCCAGACCTTGGTCAACCTGTCCGCGATCACTCCCACCACCGCGACGATGGTGAAGACGATCGCGGACCTCTTGGTCGAAAGGACGCGGGCGGCTGACATCGGTGCCTCTTAGCCGATGGCGCTCACTACGTCGGCGCAGCGCTGGCACAGACCCGCATGCTCGCCCTCTGCGATGAGCTCGCGGTAGTTCCAGCAGCGCGGGCACTTCTCGAGGCTCGACTTGGAGATCGAAGCCGTAGGCGCGCTTGCGGAATCGTCGGAGACGAAGCTCACGCTCGAGACGATGCAGAGCTCGGCGATGGCCTCCTCGCCGTACTTGGCGAGCAGCTCTATCGTCTTGGAATCTGCGGTGATCGTCACGTCGGCCTCCTGGCTCTTGCTGAGCACCTTGGAGGCGCGCAGCACCTCGAGGGCCTTGGTGACAACCTCGCGCACCGAGAGGATCTGCTCGAAGTCGGCGAGCAGCTCGGCCGCGGAGTCGGCGGGGATCTGCGGAGCGAAGTCGGAGAGCTCCGGCCATCCAGCGAGATGGACGCTCGCGATGCCGCTCTTCATGCCCTCGGGATAGTTCTCGAAGACCTCGTCGCAGGTGAAGACGAGAATCGGGGCGAAGCAGCGCACGAGCACCTCGAGGATGTTGGCGAGCGCGGTCTGGGCGCTGCGGCGCTCGACCGACTTGGCGCCTGCGGAGTAGAGCCTGTCCTTGGCGACATCCATGTAGATTGCCGAGAGGTCGGTTACGACGTAGTCGAAGAGCGCACGGAAGACCGCATGGAACCTGTACTCCTCGTAGTTGGCGGTGACGTCGGCGAGCAGCTGCTGGACGCGGGCGATGGCCCAGCGATCGAGCGGAAGGAGCTCGTCGAGCGCTACGAAGTCGCTGTTGCTGAAGTCGGAGAGGTTGCCCAGCAGGAAGCGGAATGTGTTGCGGATGCGGCGATACGCGTCGGAGGTTCCCTTGAGGATCTCATCGGAGATCGAGACATCTTGGGAGTAGTCGACCGAGGCGGTCCACAGGCGCAGCACATCGGCGCCGGACTTCTCTATGACCTCGGCGGGCGAGATCACGTTGCCGAGCGACTTGGACATCTTGCGGCCCTCGCCGTCGAGGACGAATCCGCAGGATACGACCGCCTTGTATGGCGCCTCGTGGTAGGCCCCGACGGAGG
>JAFWGD010000138.1 GCA_017515355.1 Coriobacteriales bacterium | reverse complement strand
GAGCTCATCGCATGGAACTACATGGACCTGCTCGACCGCGACCTATCGCAGGTCAAGCTCTCGGTCACGCACAAGCGCCTGCACGAGCTGCACCCCGCCGACGTGGCCGATATCCTCGAGCAGCTCGACCCGCAGCAGCGTGCGCGAGTCTTCGAGCACCTCGACAGCCAAAACGCAGCCGATACGGTCGCAGAGCTCGAGGACGAGTTCCAGAGCGACCTCATCGAGGACATGTCGGAGCATCGCGCCTCCGAGCTCCTCGCCCAGATGGATCCAGATGACGCGGCAGACATCCTCGGCGACCTCCCCTACGAGAAGGCAGAGGCCCTGCTGTGGCTGATGGGAGTGCAGGACCAGCGCAGGATCCGCGCGCTTCTCGGCTACAAGGAGAAGAGCGCCGGCGGCATCATGACCACCGAGTTCATCACCGCCTCCGAGGCCACCACCGTCGAAGAGGCCATCGCCAAGGTGCGCGACCTCGGCAGGGAGTACGAGTCTGTGCACTATATCTACCTGGTGGACTCGCTTTCGCGCCTCTGCGGCGCGGTTTCGCTTCGCGAGCTCGTGCTGGCCGACCAGGACACGCCCCTCGGTGACATCAGCACCAACGAGATCGTGAGCGTATCCCCCGAGGTCGACCAGGAGGAAGTCGCCGAGATGATCCAGAAGTACGACCTCCTCGCGATTCCCGTCGTCGATGATGGGAAGATGCTCGGCATCGTCACGATCGACGACGCGATCGACGTCATGGAGGAGGAGTACGACGAGGACCTGATGTTCGCGGGCGCAGGCAAGACCCAGCCCAACGAGGGCCTTCGCGCGGCGATTCCATGGTTTCTCCGCAGGATGATGTGGGTCGTGGTCTGGGCGATCGTCGTCGGCGGAGCCTTCCTCATGGGAGCATTCGATTCCATCGCAGAGCAGCTCCTCATCATGCCGGTCTCGCTGATAATCGCCGACGTCGTTGGCTCGCTTTCGCTCAACCTGCTGATCGATATCGATGAGGGCCAGAGCGCGGGGATCGGGCGGCTGTTCGGCAGGAACATCGTCATCGCGCTCGTGGTGACCGCCGTGATCGGCCTGTTGGCAGCTGCGATCCTCGGCATCGCGGGCGACCGCTTCAGTGCCGAATACGCGCTTGGCATCGCAACCTTCGCCAATCTTGCGCTGCCGCTTATGATCTGCGTCTTCGTCACCATCGTGCTCGGAACGCTCTTCTCTGCCATCGGACTGGCGCTGCATCGCAAGGACAAGATACTCAGCGACCTTCCCGTTTCGCTGATCCTCATGGTCATAGCTATCGCAATCCAGCTCGCCGCGGCCCTGTTGATCGGACAGTCCGGCCTGTAAACCTGCGGAGGTATCTGGATGGCGAACCTCGAGAAGAAGCAGATGGCGCACATGGAGGGCGCGGGTCAGCCCGCCGAGCCCAAGAAGCGTCGCAAGCTCATGCTCATTCTCTCGGCCATGGGTCCGGGAGTCGTCGCCGCAATGGCCGGCAACGACGCGGGCGGCATCTCGACGTACTCCATTTGCGGCGCGGACTACGGATTCATGGCGCTTTGGACCATCCCGGTGATGATGGTCTTCCTGATCATCGTCCAGGAGGCCGCCGCGCGCATGGGCGCGAAGACAGGCAAGGGCCTCTCGGCACTCATCCGCGAGCGATTCGGCATCAGGCTCGCCGCCCTGGCCATACTCGCGCTGCTCATCGCCAACACCGCAACCACCTTCTCCGAGCTCGCCGGCGTGGCCGCAGCGATGGAGCTCTTTGGGGTCAGCAAGTACATTTCCGTGCCGATAGCGGGGCTTTTCGTTTGGCTGCTGATCAATGCGGGCTCCTACCAGCGCGTCGAGAAGGTCTTCCTCATCATATCGTGCGTCTTCATCACATACATATTCGCGGGTTTCCTGGCGGGGCCCGACTGGACCGAGGCGCTCACCTCGACCGTCGTGCCGCGCGCCATGCTGTCCAGCGACTACTTCGAGGTTGTCATCGCTCTCATCGGCACCACCATTGCGCCATGGATGATCTTCTTCACGCAGTCGAACGTCGTCGACAAGGGCGTGAGCGTCAAAGAGCTCTTTTATGAGAGGATCGACGTGGTGACCGGTGCGGCCGTGAGCTGCATCGTCGCATGGTTCATCATCCTCACCACCGGCGCGGTTCTCCATCCCCAAGGCACCGAGATCGTCGATGCGGCCGATGCCGCGATGGCGCTCGGCCCGATTGCCGGCAAATACGCGACCGTCCTCTTCGGCGCGGGGCTGCTCGCCGCTTCCCTGCTCGCCGCGTGCATCCTCCCGTTGACCACCTCCGACGTGATCTGCGAGGCGTTCGGTTGGGAGCGCGGCATAGGAACCAAGTGGAGCGAGGCGCCGCAGTTCAAGAGCATCTTCACCGCAATTCTGATTTTCTCGTGCCTAATCGTCCTGATCCCCAACGTGAACCTGATGGGCATCATGCTGCTCGCGCAGTTCATCAACGGCGTGCTGCTGCCGGTGCTGCTGATCTTCATCCTGATACTGCTCAAGGACAAGCGCCTGATGGGCAACTACGCCAACGGAAAGGTCGCGAACTTCCTGATCAAGCTCGCGATAGTCGTCATTATTGCGCTAACTGTGGCATTGCTCTTGCTGCAGGCGATTGCTTAACGCTGAGTGACGCTCTGCGACGCTATACCTGATTTGGAAATGGCTCTCTGGGCTACTCAGATGCGCTCTCAAGCGCCAATTCGATCAAAAGCCTACACAGATCCTCAAAGCTGATTCCGACCGCTCTGGCGGCGTCTGGAATGAGCGAGGTGGCCGTCATGCCTGGGATCGTGTTGGTTTCGAGCGTCCATGGAGTGCCGTCGGAATCGATGATCATATCGGTCCTCGAAAGGCCTCTGCAACCCAGCGCCATATGGGCGAGGACCGCCTGCTCCTGGCATCTCTTCGCAACGTCGTCGGGAATGCGCGCCGGGCAGATGTGGTCGGAGCCGCCAGCCGCGTACTTCGCCTCGAAGTCGTAGAAGTCGCTGTGCGGCACTATCTCGATGATTGGGAGAGCCTCGAGCTCGTCGTTGCCTAGGACCGCAACGGTCACCTCGGTACCCGAGATGAACTGCTCGATGACGAGGAGCGAGTCGATGTCGAATGCGGCTTTGACCGCCTCGTCGAATGCGGCTTCGCTGTCGACGATGTAGGTGCCGATCGCAGAGCCCTCATGGGCCGCCTTGACGACGATTTTTGCGCCAAGAGCTGCGGAAACGTCGGAATAGGACGCGCTCTCTCCCCTATTTAGCGCCATCGATTTCGGAGTCGAGATCCCGCTCGCCGCATAGATGATCTTCGCGCGGGTCTTATCCATCGCCAAGGCGCTCGCAAGAACTCCCGAGCCGATGATCGGCAGGTCTAGCTCATGGCAAACGCCCTGCACGCAGCCGTCTTCGCCGCCTTTGCCGTGCAGGCAGTTGAACACCACATCGGGCTCGGCCTGGCGCATCTGCTCGATGTAGTCGGGATCCTTCGCATCGATCTTTATCGTCGGGAAGCCCAGCGATAGCAGCGCCTGCTCTACAGCATTTCCCGAGAGGATCGAGATGTCGCGCTCATTGCTCCTGCCTCCATACAACAGGACCACCTTGGTTTGCTCGGGTATGCAGCGAGTTGTTGCGAACATCGTCTCTCCTGATTCGTCGACCTGCCCAGATGTGGGCTTTCGCGCGTTTTCGGCGCACAACAATAGGATAGCCGTATTTCCGCGCCTAAAATATGCAAATAGGCAATGAATTCGCTGTTTCAGTGCGTTTGCGCGTCTGCAGCAGCGGTTTTGTAGCGAAGAAGAAGGAGAGCCATGACACGGATTCTGCCCGATATCGCAGGAATAAAGTCGCTCGACCCACAGGGCATCGTCGAGCTCATGGAGAGCCTCGATGCGCCTAGATTCAGAGCAAAGCAGCTCCAGGAATGGCTCTACGGGAAGCGCGTGAGCTCATATGACGAAATGACGAACCTCCCCAAGGCCCTGCGCGCACAGCTGGAGCAGGATCTCCCGCTTTACAGCGCGAAGGTCGTCAAGGTCGCCAAATCCAAGGACAAGACGCGCAAATACCTGATCGAGTATTCTGACAGCACGATGGTCGAGGCTGTCGGGATCCCCTCGAAAGGCCGTCTGACCGTGTGTATTTCCACTCAGGCGGGATGCAGCATGGGCTGCGCGTTCTGTGCAACCGGCAAGGGCGGTTTCACGAGAAACCTCGCTCCAGGCGAGATGTTCGATCAGATCGCCCTCGTAGCAGACGATTTCGGGCAGCGCGTGACCAACATAGTCTCCATGGGCCAGGGCGAGCCCTTCATGAACTACGATGCCACGCTTGGAGCCCTCAGATTCGCCAATATGAAAGAGGGTTTGAACGTCGGAGCGCGCCATATCACGATATCTACCTGCGGAATCCTGTCTGGAATCCGCAAGCTTTCGACGGAAAGCGAGCAGTTCACGCTTGCAGTTTCGTTGCATTCGGCAGTTCAGGCCACGCGCGACAAGATCATGCCAGGCGTCGCCAAGTTCACGCTCGACAGGCTGAGGAGCTCGCTGGTTTCCTACTCCGAAGCAACCGGAAGACGCCCAAGCTTCGAATATGCCTTGATAAACGGCATAAACGACACTCCGAATGAACGCGACGCGCTGGTTGAGTTCTGCTCGAAGATGCTTTGCCATGTGAACCTGATCGGACTGAACCGCGTGCCCGAGTCGCGCTTCAAGCCCTCCAAGCAAGGAGTTGCGGAAGAGTTCGCAGCCGCACTGAGGAAAGCCGGCGTCGAGACAACCATCAGGGCTTCCAAGGGTTCCGACATCGCTGGAGCTTGCGGCCAGCTCATCCAAAGAAGATAATAATAGGAGATATTATCGAACAAATGTTCGATAATATCTCCTTCGAAAACACTCTTTTGCGCTATACGTGGCGCTCTACAGCGCTTAACGCTTCCTCCCAGCTCTCATCATAGGCATCTCGTCGGGCCGACTCGTCAGCACCAATCCTTTTGACCAGCTTTTTGCCGTATCCGATGAGAGAGCCGGTGATCTTGAGGACATCGGCTGTCTGGCTTTGTATCTCTCGACGCAAATCCTTGTTCATGACGATTGCAGCAGCTATTCCTGCTCCCACAAGGATCAGAGCGATGCTCTTGGCCAAACGATAGTCATCCTTGGCCATCGGCTATTGCTCCTCGACTCCCTCGAGGATGCGCATGATCCTCTGGAGGTCTTCCTCGTCGATGAATTCGATCTCGATCTTATTCTTACCCCTCGTCGTCCTAACCTTCACCGTGGTGTCAAGCT
>JAFWGD010000137.1 GCA_017515355.1 Coriobacteriales bacterium | reverse complement strand
GCCAAGTTCGAGACCTTCCCTATCTGGAATCTTCCTGTCAAACATCCTGTCAACTTGGCATATGAGGCGGCAACCGTAGACCTCGACGACGTCAACCTCATCGACCCATTCCATCTCGAGGCATACGGCCTGACCGTAGTCAACTACAACCGCGATGTCGAGACATTCCCGGTTCTGCGCGCGATGATGACAAAGCTTCTCGGAGAGTCGCCGTACAAGTCGCCCACCGACATGGGGGTGAACATGGCCGGACTCTGCATCATCGATGACGAGGCCTGCTGCGAGTCCTCGCGCAACGAGATCTTGAGGCGCTACTACGATACCGCAGTCAAGATCAAACGCACCGGTGTCGGCGATTACATGCTCATAAAGATGGAGAAGATCATGAGCATGGCCGATGTCACTCCGGATATGCTGCCCGCCCGCAAGGCAGCCATGCAAAAGGCGAAGGATTCCGGCACCTCTTCGGCTGCGATGGTGTTGCCCGATGGGAGCATCGTCACAGGCAAGACCTCGAACCTTCTCGGGCCTGCCTCTTCGCTTCTCATGAATGCCATCAAGGCGCTGGCAGGCATTCCTGACGACGAGGATGTCATAACCGACGAGGCAATCGAGCCGATTTGCGCGCTCAAAACCGGTTTTCTAGGCTCTCGCAATCCGCGCCTGCATTCCGACGAGACGCTCATAGCTCTCTCCATCTCCTCGGCAACCAGCAAGCAGGCGCATCAGGCGATAGAGCATCTCGGAGAGCTGCGCGGTTGCGATGCCTTCTTCACCAATATCCTCTCGCCTGCGGACGAGAAGATCTACAAGTCACTTGGAATCAACATCAGCTGCGAGCCGAAGTTCGAGCGCCGCGGCTTCTGCAGATAGGTTGTAGCTATGCTTTTGGCAGTCGATATCGGCAATACCCAAACGGCCGTCGGAATCTACGACGGCAAGGAGCTGCGTGCAAGTTGGCGCATCGAGTCGGACAGCAAAGCCACTTCGGATCAGCTTCTAGTGCAGATCAATTCGTTGATCAAGCTCAAAGGCCATGGCGAGCTCTTCGTAACCGAGGCGATCGTCTCCAGCGTCGTTCCGATGCTTACGCTTTCATGGGTCGAGGCGCTAGAGTTCCTGATTGGGGAGGGAGGAAGCGTCGACATCGTCAACGCGGCGGAGGATTACGGCATTCCCGTCAAGTACGAGAACCGCAGGGAAATCGGCCCTGACAGGATCTGCGATGCCGTTGCAGCTGTCGCCAAGTATGGCGCGCCGGTGATCGTCATCGACCTCGGCACTGCAACGAACATCGAGGCGATCGATGATGAAGGCGCCTTCCTCGGAGGCATCATCGCCCCTGGCCTGCGCGTCTCCGCCGAGGCGCTGTTCTCGCATGCCGCAAGACTGTCCTCCATCGACATCAAGGTGCCCGAGCATGCCATAGGGCGCTCGACAACCGAAGCCGTCCAGTCTGGCCTTACATTCGGCGAAGTCGATAGGATCGATGGACTCGTCGACCGTATCAAGGCCGAGATGGGTTGCGACGCCACGGTGGTCGCTACCGGTGGCTACCACCAGCTGATGTTGCCGATCTCTCGCACTATCGACTACGCGGATGGCCTGCTGACCCTTGATGGCCTTCGCATCATCCATGAGCGCAAGCACGCCAAAAACCACTAGAGGATACACTCCGATAGCTCTGCTTTGACGGCTTCGGCAAAACGCTGAGGCCGTTCTTGCGATCAGCCTTCACAACTCATCGAAGTGCCGCTCCGCTCTCGGCACAGGAGTGACGCTTACAGAAAAGTTCGCATAATCGTTGCGCGTTCTTCCCAATAGCTTCATACTGCAAGGTGAACAGATTAGCAGTCAAAGCCTAAGAGTGCTAACAATCTAGGGTCGAGACTGCTTATAGGGATTCTGTTACGAATGCAAAGACTATAGG
>JAFWGD010000136.1 GCA_017515355.1 Coriobacteriales bacterium | reverse complement strand
CGAAGCGCTCCGGCTTTCCGCCCTTCATTACTTCGATGAGGTTCTCGCGCGGTGTGAGCATATGTTGACTCCTTTCATCCCCTGCGCGCTTCCTTGCGCATCTGCGCGCCGGAGGTTCCCAACCATTCGGCAAGAGGGCACAAAAAAGAAAGCACGCCCTCTCACGTTGCTTTCCCTTTTCTTAGCAGAACATCTTACAATTGGCAAGCGCGCAAGCCTCTGCGCGAACTGGTGAAGGCTGGTCTGCTCGTGGCCTTTGAGGCATAATCGAAGCAGTGCTCAGCCAGCACCTGTTCGATTCGATACATAGGGCGGGCATGATGTTCGAAAACCGAGAGCTGAAGACAGAATATGGCGAGATTCGCTATTGGGTGTGCGCTTCCGCTGGTTCCAGCGCGCCCTGGCTTGTCTTCCTTCCCGGCCTCACCGCGGACCATCACCTGTTCGATCCTCAGCTCGAGCACTTCTCGCAGCGATTCAATTGCCTAACTTGGGATCCGCCGAATCATGGCGTTTCGCGCCCTTGGACCGGAGGAATCGGGCTCGATGAGTGCGCCGAGCTCCTCATGCAGATCATGGAGGAAGCCGGGGTTTCCAAACCCGTGCTCGTCGGCCAGTCCAATGGCGGATATCTCAGCCAGATGCTCATGGAGCTCTATCCGGGGGTTGCTGCGGGGTTCGTCTCGGTCGACTCCTGCCCGCTTAGGCGCGAATACTATGCGGGATGGGAGATCTGGGCGCTCGAGCACACCTTTGGAATGTACATGTGCATCCCCTGGGGTTGGCTCGTCGCGTGGGCGGGCAACGGGGTTGCGACCACAGATTTGGGAAAGCGGTACATGAAGGGGCTGATGCGCAGCTACGCGAAGCGCGACTACTGCAGGCTCGCCGCGCAAGGGTACCGCGCTTTGGCCGAGGCTGTCGACGCGCGCCGTCCATATCGGATCGATTGCCCGGTGCAGCTCATCTGCGGCGAGGAGGATCGGGCGGGCTCGGCCAAGCGATACAACCGCGAATGGACCGCTCGCGAGGGGTTTCCGATGGCATGGATTCCCAACGCTGGCCACAACTCCACGCTGGACGCACCCGAGCAGGTCAACGGCGTCATCGATGCGTTTCTCGATAGGATTTTCGAGGGGGTGCCGCGCGACTAGCGGGCTTTCCTGGGGTTTGGCCAGCGCCAGGTGCGCAATCTAGCTCCTGTAGCTTCTGAAGAAGGCCTGCGTCTCCGGATCGGTGGAGTTGTCCATAACCTCCTCTGGCGTGCCGTTCTCGACAATCTTGCCGTTGCGCAGCAGGATGATGCGGTCTGCCGCGCTGCGCGCGAAGTGCATCTCGTGCGTCGCCATGAGGATCGTAGCGCCCTGATCCTTGAGCTCCTCGACCATCTCGAGCACCTCGCCGACGAGCAGCGGGTCGAGCGCCGATGTGATCTCGTCGAGAAGCAAAAGCTCCGGATCCATCATGAGAGCGCGAACGATAGCCACGCGCTGTTGCTGGCCGCCGGAGAGACGGTCGGGGTATTCCTTGGCCTTGTGGTCCATGCCAATGCGCTTGAGCAGCTCCATGGCCTTGTCGTTCGCTCACTCCTTGTCCCAATTGAACACCTTGCGCGCGGCGAGCGTGACGTTCTTCAGCACCGACATGTGCGAGAAGAGGTTGAAGTGCTGGAAGACGACGCCGATGCGAGCGCGGACCTCGTCCGAATCGACGCGCGGATCGGTGATGTCGAGATCGCCCAGCCAAATCTGCCCGTCGCTTACCTGTTCGAGCAGGTTGACGCACTTCATCAGCGTTGATTTGCCCGAGCCCGAAGCGCCGAGCATCGCGACGGTTTCGTGTTTGTTCACGTCAAACGAGATGTGGTCGAGCACCGTGTTGTCGCCAAAGCGCTTGACGACGTTGTCGATGCGCAGGACCGCCTTCTCCTCGCGTTGCTGCGGAGTGGCCGCGTCGGCTATGATCTCGTAAGCCATCACACCATTCCTCCAGTCTGCTCGCGCTTGCGGAGCTTAGCCGTGTACCAGTCGTTGATGATGACGAACGGGACGCTCAAGAGGATGAACAGGACGCTGGCAACGATGTAGGGTGTGAAGTTGAAGGTGAGCGCAACCTGCACCTGAGCGGCGCGAACGGCGTCGATGGCGCCGAGCGTCGAGATCAAGCCGACGTCCTTCTGCATCGCGATGAAGTCGTTCATGAGGGCAGGGGCGATTTTGCGGAGCGCCTGCGGGATGATGACGAGCCTCACCGTCTGCCCGCTTGTGAGACCGAGCGATCTGGCTGAGGCGCGCTGTTGCGGGCTGACGTCCTGGAAGCCCGCTCGCAGAACCTCGGCGATATAGGCGGAATAGGACATCGTGACGGCAATGGTGCCGAGAACCTCGACGGGAATGCGACCGAAGATTCCCAACCCCGGTATGCCGAAGCCGATGATGTACAGGACGACGAGCATCGGGATGCCTCGCATGATCGTCGTGTATGCCTGCGCGAGAACGCGCAGGGGGAAGAGCACCGCCGACTTGCTGATCCTCACGACGGCGATCAGGGTTCCTAAGACCGCGGTGCCGATAAGCGAGTAGATCAGCACTCGAACGTTGAGCCACAAGCCTTGGAGCACGATGGGGAACGACTTGGCGAACTCCTCCCCGCTGAAGAAGGTGTGCTGCACGCGCGGCCAGCCAGGGGCGAAGTGCAGTGTGAGCATGATGGCCGCAGCGAGAACCAGCGTGCTCACGATGCTGATGATGATCGATCGAGTGCCTTGCCGCTTGCGGAAGACCTGGCGCTCTTGTTCGATTTGGCTGACCTCGTAGACGGTCTCTTCTTTCCTCACCCTGCTACCACCTGATCAGGAAGCCTCCCGAGCGGGTTGCCCGGGAGGCTTGTGGAAAAACTACTCTGCGAGAACCGGAACTTCGATGGTGTAGTCTGCCATCCACTCCTGGACGAGCTTGTCCAGAGTACCGTCCTTCTGGAGCTCATCGACAGCGGCGGAGACGGCATCGGTCAGAGGAGAGTCCTTCGGAAGCAGGAATGCCAGAGGATCTGCCTCGGAACCGGGAATCTGGCCGATGAGCTTGGCAGCTGCGAGCTCTTCCATCTCAGGATCGGCCATGTAGACAGCCGTTGGGGTGTCGAGGATGATTCCGTCGATCTGATGTG
>JAFWGD010000135.1 GCA_017515355.1 Coriobacteriales bacterium | reverse complement strand
CATCGAGCCAACCGGTCCGCTGCTGAGCAGATCGAAGACGAGCCCGAGGATGAATCCGATGATGACGCCAGCGCGCGGCGAGGTGATGTATGCCCCTACGATTGCCGCAGCGAGCAGGAAGTTGGGCGCCACGCCCGCGATGGTGATGTTAGGCGCGACTATGGTCTGCAGCAAAAAGGCGCCGAGCGAGATCAGCGCGACCTTTCCAATCGGCTGCTTGTCCTTTGCTTGGACGTTGGAGCTTCCTCCAACCCTGATAGTATGCTCTGCCATGCTACTGGTCCTCCTTGTCGACGATGTCGACTCCAGAGGTCGCCTCGGTCTCTCCGCCGATGAAGATCAGAACCTCCTCGGTAATGAGGGAGGACTCGGAGAGAGGCTGGACGATGAGCGTCTGGTAGACGTCGGAGGGGTTGCTGGTGATCCTCGAGACGATCCCGACAACGAGGCCCTTGGGGTAGGTGCCACCGAGGCCGGATGTGATCACAGGATCGCCGAGTTGGACGTTCACCGAGACCGGAACGTACTTGAGGTATAGGAGCCCGTCGACCGAACCGGTGACGACGCCCTCGGTGCGCGTCGACTGAAGCATGACGGCGACGCCGCTCTGCTCGTCGGTGATCAGGCGCACGATGCATGTGCTGGGAGTGCAGCTCTCAACCTGTCCTAGCAGGCCCTTGCCGCCCATGACGGGCATTCCGGGCTCGATGCCGTCGCTAGAGCCCTTGTTGAGGGTGATCGTCTGATTCCACGAGTCGGCGCTGTGCGCGATAACTCGCGCGCCGACGCTCTTGAGGCTGTAGGTGGAGGTCATCTTGAGCAGCTCGGAGAGCCTGTCGTTTTCGAGCTTGTACTCCTCGTATTCGATGACCTGCGCCTTGAGCGCCTCGTTCTCCTCCTTGAGAGCGAGCAGCTCCTCGTCGTCGGCGGCAGCGTTCGTGATGCCATTGCCGACGGCCTTGAACGGCGTCGCGAGGAACGCACCCGCCTTCTGCAAAGGTGCGACTACGGTGTTGGTGACCGTGCGCATGGTATGAAGCGGCCCACTCGTGCCCTCAACTGACCAGATCGTCATAAGCCCGATGGAAAGGACGATGGCTATGATGAGGACAACGGTTGCCGTAACCTCCCTGCGTTTCTTAGTCGCGATAGGAGTCATAGGCTATTCAATCCTACTTCTGCGTGTATGATCTTCTGAGCGCCTCAGGATTCTCGAGTGCGCGAGCGCAACCCTCGACGACGTTGGAGAAGGCCGTCTCCGACACGTAGACCGGAACCTCGAGCTCCCTGGTGAGCAGGACGTCGAGCATCTTGAGGAGCCCGCCGCCGCCAGTGAGCAGGATTCCGTTGCGGATGATGTCTGCAGCGAGGTCTGGGTCGGTCTCGAGGAACGCCTCCTTGATAGCGACCACGATCTGGCTCAATGGGTTGCGAATGCCCTCGCGGATATCCTCGGACTGGACGATGTCGACGCGCGGGAGGCTCGTCGTGAGGTCGCGTCCGGAGATCTCCATGTCGAGCTCACCGGTTGGTATCGGCAGCGCAGAACCGATTGCGATCTTGATATCCTCTGCGGTTCTGGAGCCGATGCTCAGGTTGTATACATCGCGAACGTGACGGGCGACTGCCTCGTCGAGCTCGTTTCCTGCGATTCTGAGGGAGCGGTAGGTGACGATTCCTCCGAGCGAGATGACTGCGATCTCTGTGGTGCCGCCTCCGATGTCGACGACCATCGAGCCGGTGGGCTCGTCAACGGGAAGACCCGCACCGATTGCCGCGGCCATGGGCTCCTCGATGAGGAAGACCTGGCGTGCGCCCGCCTCGAGGGTCGCCTCGAAGACGGCGCGCTTCTCAACCGAGGTGACGCCGCACGGGATGCAGATTGCGATGCGCGGCTTGGGCTGGTAGAAGCGCCTGCGCGGCGCAGCCTTGTTGATGAAGTAGCTCAGCATGGCCATCGTGACGTCGTAGTCTGCGATGACGCCATCGGCCAACGGCCTCTGGACCGTGATGCTGCCCGGGTTGCGCCCGATCATCTCGCGCGCCTCGTAACCGACGGCAAGAACCCTGTTCGTGTTGTTGTCCATAGCCACTACGGATGGCTCGTTGAGGACGATGCCCTCTCCCGGAATCGCGACGAGCGTGTTCGCCGTTCCCAGGTCGATGGCCATGTCGCTTCCCCATTGGCCGAACAGATTATCGAAAAAAGACACTTGAGTCCCGCTTTCTTCCTATCGGAGGTCGTCCGTCAAATGCGATGGCAGCCTCGATCTACCTCTCTCACTGCTGGTTCTTGTTCTCGCCAGCTGCTGCATCTCCGCCCTCTGCGGCTGCGTCGCCATCAGCGGGTGCCTCGGTCTTGCCGTTGACATCGCTGTCGCTGGTCTCCGCCGTGGAATCGTCCGTCATGCCGTCAGACGAGGTCATCGTCGAGGTCGACATCGAATTCTGCGTGGATGGGAATGCGTATTCGATGCCGTTGATCTTCCATCCCACAGATCCCAGAATCGTGGAGAAGTCGCGCTGCATCGAGATCTCGTAGCGCATCGTTCCGCCGCCATCGAGCGTTGCCGTTACGATGACCGTGGACTCGAGCATGCTCTTCTCGACGTAGTCGATGGAGACGTCGTCGGTCTCGGCGACGGAGTTCATGATCTTTGCGATCACCTGCTCCTCTTCCTCATTGGCCGCAGGCACCCAGTATTCCGAGACATCCTCGCCAGCTGCGTGAGCGGTGAAGAGGCCCTGGACGACCTGGCTCTGCGTCGGATAGCCGAAGCCGCGCCAGAAGAGGACTCCCGCTGCGATGACCATGAGCAGGAGGATGACGAAGATGATCAGGATTGCCCTGAGGCCGCGATGCTTCTTGGGCTTGCCGACCTCCATGTCGAAGCCCTGCTCGCCGCCTTCCTGCGCCTCGAAGAAGCCGGTTGCATCGGCATCGGGGATGCCTGCGCCATAGGTTGCGGTGGGGTCGATCTCCATCGGCGCAACGGGCTCGATGGCCTGGAAGGGCTGCACCTGGTCGATTTGCTCGGGCAGGGGCACCTGGACCATGCCGTAGTCCTCGACGAGCGTGTCGGCCGACATGAATAGGCCGGAGTCGTCGATGTCGGGCTTCCAGGAGCGCGCCTTCTCGAAATCGGCCTTGGCCGAGTCGGAGAGGACGAACGTCGGGTCCTCGAGCGCCTTCTCGAACGCCTCGACCGCCTCGGGCATCTGCTCAGCAGCCACGTAGGCCTGGCCGATGTTCGAGTAGGTCTTGTTCAGCGTCGCCTGATCGGGATTGAAGTCGAAGATCGCGTTGTAGGTGTTGATCGCGTCCTGCGGCCTCCCGAGCCCCATGAAGCAGACGCCAAGGTTCTGCAGCGCCTTGACGGGCGCGGGGTTGCGCTCATCTACGGCCGCATTCCTGTACGCAGTTCCGGCGGCGGCGAAATCGCCGAGCTTCATGTAGGCGTTGCCTAGGCCGTTGTAGGCCTTGAACGGCGTCTCGTAGGTGGGATCCTTGAGAACGGCCTCGAACTGCTCTATCGCCTCGCGATACTGCTCCTGATGCATGAGCGCCAGGCCATAGTTCGAATGAACAGCCGTGATGTTCTCGTAATCGGTGTCGAGGAGGGCCTTCTGGTATGCCTTCGCGGCATCGTCGAAGCTCTTCATCTTCACAAGGCAGTTGCCGAGCATGTGATAGATGAGGCCGGCCTCTCCCGGCTCGAATGGACCATCTTGCTCCTTGAGGCAGATGTAATAGCTGCGCAGCGCTCCCGCATAGTCACGAGCGTCGTATGCTGCCTTTGCCTCTGCGAATAGTTGACGATTCAGCAAAACGTGTATCCAATCTCCTAGGCGATAAGTTCAACGGGAAAATCCGTGGGCTATTCTGCGAGGTTCTCGATCGAGATCGACTCGATGACGTCGCCAACGCGCAGCGACCAGATGACATCGAGGCCGTCGATGGTCTGACCGAAGACGGTGTATCCGGAATCGAGGAAGGGCTGCGGGCCGAGGCAGAAGTAGAACTGCGAGCCTGCGGAATCTGGCATGGAGCTGCGCGCCATCGCGAGCGTGCCGTCGAGATGGAGGTTGTTCGGGTTGGTGGTGAACTCCTGCTTGATGCTGTAGCCAGGACCGCCGGTTCCGGGCTGCGGGCCATGGAACCTGCCGGAAACGAGCTGCTCGGGCGTGAGGTCGCGCGTGTTGGGGCAGCCGCCCTGGATGACGAAGTCCTCGACATAGCGGTGGAACTTCAGGCCATCGTAGAAGCCGGAAGTTGCAAGCTCGACGAAGTTCCCGACGTGAATCGGCGCATCCTCGCCAGCCAGCTGGACCCTGATCGTTCCCTTGCTCGTCTTCACGACCGCGATCTCCCTGCCGGTCGGCTTGTAACTGGGAGTGTAGAGTGCCACTTGATCGAACCTCCAATTCGTATGTCAACGCCCTGAAAAAGGGCGCAGTCATGCTTATATACTTAACTTGAATATGATAATGCATTTCCCCTGTATATTCGGGGATTCACACGAAATGGACACTTCACCGCGCGTTTCGCGGCTGTTTGGGGATGTTCAGCGGGGTTTGCGGCGCTAAATGGCCTTTTTCCGCGAAGAAATGGCGCCCTCTAAAGGATTCGAACCTTCGACTTTCTGCTCCGGAGGCAGACGCTCTATCCCCTGAGCTAAGAGGGCGCTTGAACGATGGGTGTCGAGCCGCAACGAGGCGAATCGACGGCGGGAAACCTTCCCGAAAACGCAAAAGAGCCGACCGCACGCGAACCGCGCACGGCCGGCTCAACAGCCTATCTCTACAGAGAGATTGCCTGGACCGGGCATGCTCCGGTGCAAGCTCCGCACTCGACGCAGGTGTCGTTGGCCTCGGCCTTGCCGTCCGCGTTGATCGCAATAGCGCCGACGGGGCAAACGGTGGTGCAGGATCCGCAACCAACGCATGCATCGCTGATAGTCACTGCCATTTCTTACCTCCTGTAAAATGTTTCTCTTTCTTCCTCAGGTTCACGGAAAAAACGCATAAAATGTTTATGGCAATTGCGGAACCATGCCCTCCAACATGGCTCTCGGTTGTGAACCCGAACTCGATTATATTGCCGAACGGCCAATACGACAAGAAAGCATATCGGGAACGCGAAATTGAACACGACGCTCGACCTGCAATGCATCGCTCGTCCCACGCGCAACGCGCGTCTTTACCCATCTCGAAAAGAGCACGCGGATGATTGAGGAAGTTGTAGTCGAGCGTCTTGCCTATGGAGGAGATGGGGTTGCGAAGCTCCCATCCGGCAAGGTCGTCTTCGTTCCCAACGCATGTCCGGGCGATAAACTCCAAATCGAGATAGTCTCCGAAACCCAGCGCTACGACAGGGCTCAGATCAAGTATGTCCTCGAGCCCTCGCAATACAGGAATCCCACGAGATACTGCAAGCATTGCGATGCTTGCGGAGGATGTCCTTGGCAGTTCCTCGACTACGAGGCCCAGCTCGCATGGAAGCGAACCTTCGTCGTCGATGCGCTGCAGCGAATCGCCAAGATCGATGGCGCGGAAGAGCTCGTCAGCGACTGCATCCCCTCCCCCAAGCAGCTCGGATACCGCAACAAGATCGAGCTCGTGCCGACGATGGAGGGCGGCAAACTCCAACTCGGATACCATGTTGCCAACAGTGACGCCATCGTGCCGATCGAGTCGTGCCCGCTCTTTGCCTCCGGATACGAGCGCGTGCCCAAGTCGCTCGCAGGCGCGCTCGGCTACCTCAAGGCGATGGACTATGGCCTCTACCGCGTCGGCATAAGGGCCTCGACCATCACCAACAGCCAGCAGATAGCGCTTTGGACCACCACGGGGCATTTCCCGCGCAAGGCGGCCGTCGACATCATCACGAGTGCCGTGAGCTGCACATCGATCACGCGCGTAATGCAGAAGGAGAGCAACAAGGGCACCCGCCCCGACTCCTCCGAGATCCTCTATGGAGCGGATGTCTGGCGCGAGAGGCTCAACGGGATCACGATGCGGGTCTCCGCCCCCTCGTTCTTCCAAGTGAACACGCTGGCGGCAGAGCGACTTGTCGATGTCGTGATCAACCAGCTCGACATCCAGCCCACCGACATCTGCTGCGACCTCTACTGCGGCACCGGGACGTTCACGCTCCCGATGGCGCAGCGCAGCTCGCTCGTCTATGCGATCGAATCCACATCCAGCTCGATCCGCGACCTGCGCCGAAACCTCGAGGAGAACGACCTCGACGCGATCGTCGTCGGAGGAGACGCCGGCAGGGAGTCGCGCGACTTCGGGCGCGTCGACGTGTTGCTGATGGATCCGCCCTACAGCGGAATCGCCTCGCACGTCTACGAGAGCGTCGTCTCCATGTCGCCCGAGAGGATTGCGTTGGTCTCCTGCAACCCCACTACGCTCGCGCGCGACACGATCTCGCTGTGCGAGCTCGGCTACGAGGTGCGCAGCGTCACCCCGGTAGACCTATTCCCGCAGACCTACCACGTCGAGACCGTGACGATACTTGACAAGGGGCTGGACTACAAGGCGAAGGTGCACGCCTACATCACGCGCAAGGCCGAGCAGGCAAAGGCGCATGCGGAGCGCCAAGCTGCGGCCCATGGAGGCCATGGAAAGTCTCAGAGCCATGGAAACCAGGGGAACCGCGACAATCGCAGTGCCTATCACGCCAACCTTCGCAGACGGCGTTCCAACAAGTATTCCGGGAAGTACGGTCGCGGCAACTAGCCTGTTCGAGAGAGCACAGCATCCAGTCTGCCCTCAAAGCAGAGCGCGGCATCAAGCCTGCTCTCAAGCCTGCCCTAGTTGAACTTGAAGAGCTTCTGAGCGATGCGGTAGAGGAATAGCTCAACATGTCCCCAGGACTTGCTCGAGCTGTTCGACATCAAGACGAGCGGATTCTTCCTGATGAAGCGATATGTGTTGGGGTTTCGCACCTTGAGGTAATCCCAGATTCCCGCGCGCAGCTCGTACTTGTCCTCGCGTTCGGAGAGCAGCGAGAAGACGGAGCAGATTGCGAGCATCATCGCAAGGTAGTTGCCCATGTACTCCGCGAGCTTGGGCTCGTCGATGTCGCTGCTGAGATCGTAGGAGTCGATGAGCGCGCGAGTGACGCGAAGCTGCTGTTCGATGCGCGAGGCCATCACCTTCTCGTTGATCGACTGGTCCTCCCTGCCGATGAACCAGCGGTAGAGGTCCAGATCGAGGTACATCATGCGCTTGGCATGCGGAAGCGGAACGTAGACGAAGATGTTATCGACGTAGAAGGTGTGCTCGGGCAGGCGCAGCCCACAGTCGCGCAGGACGCTTGTGCGGAAGATCACCGAGTGCATGAGGATGTAGCGTGAGATGCCGAACTTGCGGATCTCGGACCAGCCGAAGGGCCTTCCGACGGGCAGCGACTTCTTGTAGTCCATGACCTCCTGGCCGCGCTCGACGTGCTCGTAGACGTAATTCGCAAGGAAGATATCGATCGGCTCCTCGCTGCTCTCCTCGAACGCCACGATCAGGTCGAGCATGGCCTCAAGCGATTCCTCGTCCAGCCAATCGTCGGAGTCGACCACCTTGAAGAACTCGCCGCGCGCATTCGCGAGACCCTTGTTCACCGCTCCCCCATGGCCGGCGTTCTCCTGGTGGATCGCGCGGATGATGCCAGGATAGCGCGCCTCCCAGCCATCGGCCTTCGCAGGCGTGTCGTCCTTCATCGAACCGTCGTCGACAATGATGACCTCGATCTCGTCGAGGCGCTTGGCAGAGCCGTCGATGATCGTCTGGATGCAGTGATCCATGTATTCGGCGGAGTTGTAGCAGGGAATGGTGAACGTGATCAGCTTCTCAGCCATCCTGAAGTACCTTCTTTCCAGCAAGCTGGGCTTGCTCGCATAGATCATCGGCGAGCTCGAGGGCTCGCGCAACGACTGCATCCATGTTGTAGTAGCGATACTCGGCCAGCCTTCCGAGAAGGTGGAATCGCGAGATCGACGCGGCCAGCTCGGCATATTGGCCATACCTGCGCGCGCTCTCCTCTCCGGGGACAACATAGTAGGGAATCTGGCCGGGCTTGCCTTCGTAAGCGCAAGGATACTCCCTCATTATCGTCGTCACCTCGAGCTCTTGGCCGGTGAGGTGGGAAAACTCCGTGATTCTCGTGTAATCCTCGCTCACCGTGTAGTTGACCGTGGCGCAGGGCTGGAAGCGCCTCATCGGCAGCGTCTCGAAATCGAAGTCGAGCGAACGGTACGGCAGCCTGCCGAACCTGAAGCCGAAGAGCTCGTCGACCGAGCCGGTGAAGACGACGATGCCGCTATATGGCTCGCCGTTGACGACGGCCTGCAGCAGACGCTCGCCATCTCCAGCGAATCCGAGGAAGCTGCGCGCATCGAGGCCTAGGAACAGGTCGATTCCCTCGCAATCCAACAGCGACTCGAATAGCCGCGTGTATCCTTGGGCGGGCATCCCCTGGAAGGGATCTTGGAAGTAGCGGTCGTCACGCGAGATGAATACGGGCACTCGGCCGGTGATCGAGGGGTCGAGCGTGGAGGGATCGGTTCCCCACTGCTTGCTGGAGTAGTGGCGGAAGACGTTCTCGTAGACGAAGTCGGCGAGCTCGGCGAGGTCGGGGTCGTCCGTCTGACGCAATTGCGCTATCGGCACCTTGCGCTCATCGCCGTATGCCTCGACAAGCTTGTCGATGAGCTCGGCACCCCTCTCCTTGCCGAATGCGATCTCGATAGAGGTCTTGTTGAACGGAACGGGGATGTAGGTGCTCTCGTCTAGGCGCGCGAGGACTCGGTGCTCGTAGGCGCGCCACTGCGTGAACCTCGAGAGGTAGCTGAAGACGCGCTCGTTGGCCGTGTGGAAGATATGCGGCCCATACCTATGGACCAGCACGCCATGCTCGTCGAGAGCATCGTAGGAGTTGCCGCCGATGTGGTCGCGCGACTCGACCAGCGCAACGCTCATCCTGGCGCGCTCCGCCAGCTCGCGCGCGATAACCGAACCTGCGAAGCCGGCGCCGATGACGATGGCATCGTAGCCGCGAAGGTCGGGCACGCTCTCAGTGGAGATATGCAATCGAATTCCTCTTCCCAATCTGCGCGCGAACATGCGCTTGCCAGACGCGAAACAATTGTACTCCAAACCACGACGGCACCTCTCCGCAGTTTGATTGAGCACCGTTTGGAGGGTATCATCGTTACGTGAAGCCATTCCTCCGCGCAACTGCGGGCCGGATGGCACAAGGTTTTTCGCCGCGTGGCCGCAGGTCGGCGCGAGCGCAGAAAGGATTCACATGAGCGAGTTTCTCGACAGCGTTATAGCAAAGGCAGCTTCGGACAAGAAGATCATCGTGCTTCCCGAGGGCAACGACAGGCGCACGCTGAGAGCTGCGCGAGCCGCAACCGACCAGGGCATCGCCAACATCATCGTGCTAGGTGACCCAGACGACCTCGCCGACGAGGGCATCGACCTCACCGGCATCCAGATCGTCGACCCCAGGCGCTCGCCAGACCACGACAGGTTCGCGCAGAAGTACTTCGAGATGCGCGAGAAGAAGGGCATCACGCGAGAGGCTGCTTGGGAGAAGATGCTCGACGAGCTCTACTTCGGAGCGATGATGGTCTACTTCGGCATCGCCGACGGAATGGTCTCGGGCGCAATCCACGCGACCTCCGACGTGCTGCGCGCCGCGCTGCAGATCCTCAAGACCGCGCCGAACACCAAGCTCGTCTCGACCTTCTTCGTCATGGTCGTGCCCGATTGCGACCTAGGCGAGGACGGCATCTTCGTATTCGCCGACTGCGCGCTCAACCAGCATCCCACGGCCGAGGAACTTGCTCATATAGCCTCGGCTTCAGCAGACTCGTTCACGCAGCTCGTAGGCTCCACCCCAACGGTCGCAATGCTCTCCCACTCCACCTACGGAAGCGCGAAGAGCCCCGCAGTCGACAAGGTGCGAGAGGCCACGGCGCTGGCGAAGGAGCTGCGCCCCGACCTGCAAATCGACGGCGAGTTGCAGTTCGACGCCGCGATCATCGAGTCCGTCGGCAAATCGAAGGCGCCGGGCAGCGAGGTTGCGGGAAAGGCTAACGTCCTGATCTTCCCCGACATCGATGCGGGCAACATCGCCTACAAGGCGGTTCAGCGCCTCGCGAAGGCGGAGGCATACGGCCCGATGACGCAGGGAATCGCGAAGCCGATAAACGACCTCTCACGTGGATGCACGGCCGAGGACATCGTCGGCGTCATCGCGATTACGGCGGTGCAGGCGCAGGCTCTCTGCTAGCCACGCAAAAGCAACCAGCGAGAAAGAGAGAAGGCATCGCGAGCGCGGTGCCTTCTTCGTCGTTGCGTTGCAGATCTCGGAGGGCTACTCCTCGATGAACGGGATGCCCTTGGAAGTGTCGAAGTCCTTCGCGGGCTCCTTGAGAGGGTCATTGTCGAAGGCGATCTCCTCGGGCTTGGCGCAGAGCCTCTCGCAGTCCTTTGCGATGATGTACTCCTCGTTGGTGTGGATGACGTAGACCTGGATCGGCGAGCCTTCGGTGCTGATGGCGCAATCCTTGGCGCCGACGTTGGCGTTGGCCTCCCAGTCGCAGACGATGCCGAAGCCCTCCATATGCTCGAGGATCATCCTGCGCATCATAGCGCTGTTCTGGCCGATTCCCGCGGTAATCGTCAGCGCATCGCAGCCGCCCATCTCGAAGGCGAATGCGCCGATGTACCTGCGCACCGATT
This sequence comes from Coriobacteriales bacterium, assembly GCA_017515355.1. Taxonomy (GTDB): domain Bacteria; phylum Actinomycetota; class Coriobacteriia; order Coriobacteriales; family CADBOM01; genus RGIG5709. Next base: position 7,084 of record JAFWGD010000135.1, on the reverse strand, counting down.
CCGCGTACATCTTCAACGCGAGGTCGGCCCTGTAGTTGCCGGAATACCTCGCCTCATCGATCTCGCGGATGTCGTTGCTGATTCCGGAGACGCCCAGCAGGCCAGACTCCCTGTTCAGGATCGCGTCCATCTCCTGCGGCGTGAGATCCTTCTCCTCCATGATGAAGGGGATGATCGCCGGGTCGATGGAGCCGCAGCGCGTGCCCATCATGATTCCGTCGAGCGGAGTGAATCCCATCGAGGTGTCGAAGGACTTGCCCTTCTTGATGGCGCAGATGCTGCCGCCGTTGCCGAGATGGCAGGAGACGATTCGCATGGACTCGCGCCTGCGGCCCATGAGCGCAGCGACCCTGCGCGAGACGTAGTCGTGGGAGATGCCGTGAAAGCCGTACTTGCGCACGTCGTAATCGGTGTAGTACTCATACGGGAGCGCGTAGGTGTGATGCTCCGGCGGAATGGTCATGTGGAACGCGGTGTCGAAGGAGACCACCTGCGGGATGCCCTGCATCTGGTGCATGCAGGCTTCGATGCCCTTGGCCGCAGCGTCGTTGTGCAGCGGAGCGAGCTTGATGAGCTTCTTGATCTTGTCGAGCACATCGTCGTCGACGATCGCCGGGCCGTCGAAGTACTTGCCGCCATGAACGATGCGGTGGCCCACCGCGCCGATCTCGTCGAGGCTCTTGATGACTCCGATGTCAGGGTCGAGGAGCCCATTGAGAACCATGCGGATGCCGGCCTCATGGTCGGGCAGCGCAACGTTGATGTGCTTCATCCTGGTCTTCGACTTCGAGCGGATGTAGGAGCCCGGGAAGCCGATCTGCGCAGCCTCGCCAGACTGCAGAACATCGAAGCTCGTCACATCGATGAGCTGGTATTTGATAGATGAACTGCCGGAATTGACTATGAGAGTCTTCATATGCTCCACCCGCGCAATCTACTGCATCTGCGCGCCGCCGATGACATGCACGTGGACATGCTTGACGGTCTGGTTGGCATCGTCGCCGGTGTTGATCACGACGCGATAGCCGGATTCGTAGATGCCGGTAGCCTTGGCAACCTCGGGAACTGCCTTCATGAGCGCTCCGAGGAGCTCTGCGGGAATGTCATCGGAAAGGCTTGCGTAATGGTCCTTGGGGACGATGAGGACATGGATCGGCATCTTGGGATTGGCGTCATTGAACGCCGCCAGCTTGTCCGTCTCATAGACAAGGGTGGTGGGAATCTCGCCATTCGCCAGCTTGCAGAAGATGCAATCCTCTTTTTGCATTTCGTGCTCTCCTCGTTGTATACGCAACATATTCGGGAGTCAGGCACTCTCCCATTGGATAATGTTAGCAGAGAAGGATTGGAAAACGCCGCCGCTCGCCTATCGTTGCGCCAGTCGCTGCGCTGTTTGAACGCAAGCGGCATGGGTTACACAGTATCTCCACAAAGGGAGCGATGCGAGCGGCTTGAAGAGTGGGGTGGTCGGCAGCTAGCTCAGCTGGTCGTCGACCTCTTCGATCGAAGCGGGATCGAACTCGCCAAGCAGCACGGTGATCTTCTGCTGCGCGTCGTCGAGCTTGCCCTGAAGGCTGCGAAGCAGCTCCACTCCCCTAGCGTACTTGCCGAGGCTCTCCTCCAGCTCCAGCTGATTGCTCTCGAGCGCGCGGATGATGCCCTCGAGCTCATCGAGCCCCTGCTTGAAGGTCATGTTGTCTGCGGGCGCCGTCTGCTCCTCGCCGAACAGCGAACCCATCGTCTCCTCGCCCATCCTATGCTTCCTCTCTGCCGATTCCCTCCACGGTGCAGTCGATCGTTCCATCGGAAACCCGCACCTGGATGCTGTCTGATACGTTTACGCCGTCGATGCTCTTGAGGATATGGCCTCCGTCGTCGTAGGCAATCGAATAGCCGCGCCCCAAAATCGTCAGGGGCGATAGGTCGTTGAGCCGCGCTGCGGAAAGCGCGATGCTGTTGCGTTGCCTCTCGAAGAGCCTCGGAGCCAGCGATGCCAGCTTTCCCTTCGCATTGGCGAGGTTGCGCTCGTCGGAGGCCATCGCATTCGGGATTGCGCGATGCAGACGTTCCGCATCCGCATCGATGCGCATCGCGAGATTGCCCGTCAATGCCTGCGGGTCGATGAAGATCGGACGCGCTCGCAGCGCCGAGAGCTGCATCTGCATGCGATCGGCCTTCGCCTGCAGGGCCATTCCCATCCGACTGCCCGCAGAGGCTATGCGGCTCTGCAGGTCGCCAATCGATGGCGCAACTGCCTCGGCGGCGGCTGTCGGGGTCGAGCAGCGCACATCTCCGACCATGTCGGCGATCGAGTTGTCGGGCTCGTGACCGATGCCGGTGACGACGGGCTTGGCGCACGCTGCCACTGCACGAGCGACCTGCTCGTCATTGAATGGCATGAGGCTCTCGTAGGAACCTCCACCGCGCACCAGAAGGATCGCATCGCAATCCGACGCATCGGCAACGCTCAGACCCTCGCAAATCCAGCTGGGGGCATCCTTCCCCTCTACGGGAACGCCTACCACGAAAACCTCGACGTATGGGCTGCGGCGCCTGAGAGTGCGCAGGACGTCCTGGATGGCCTTCCCGCGCGGAGATGTGACGACGGCGACGCGCTCGACGCTCGGCGGGATCGGCCTCTTGCGTTCGGAGCGCATCAGCCCCTCGGCTTCGAGCTGCTTGGCGAGGCGCTCTACTTTGAGCCTGAGGTCTCCCGCGCCCGCATACTCTATGACCCGCGCCATGAAGTTCATCCTGCCCGTCTTGGCGTAAAGGGTGAAATAACCGGTGACCTCGACGAGGTCGCCGATCTTGACGTCGATGCCGAGCTTGTGGTATTCGCCCTGCCAGATCATGCAGCTCAGCGAGCTGGAGTCGTCCTTTATGGTGAAGTAGACAGCCTTGTAACCAGGCTTGTTCGCGAACTCGGAAACCTCGCCGATCACCTTGACGCGAATGCCCTCGAGCGATCGCTTGGCGAGGCTGAGCGCGGTTGTAACCGAGATGGCTGCGCTGCCAGCCGTTTCCTCCGAAGCTTTCTGGTCGCTGGCCATCATGTTCGAAAGCGTAGCCATCGAAAGCCCTTAGTTTTCGGCGCGCGCTACTAGGTAGAGACGTTGCAACGTAGGTGTGCGCGGCCGCGGTCAAGACGCTGCGAGCGCCCTTGTCCTGCTCGGCTGACATCGCGAGGCTATCGCTGATGTAGGTCATCGCGCGATTGGAGGCGTTGAGCTCGACGGGCAGCGTGACCAGCTGGAACAGCACGACGAGTGCGTAGAGCCCCACGGCGACCCAGACCATGTCCATGAGGTTCATCGCGATACCGATCAGCAGCACGACGATCCATGCGTTGGAGGCGAAGTTGACCACCGGGAAGATGGCGGTGCGGACCTTGATCGGGGTATATCCGAGATTGTGCTGCACCGCATGGCCAGCCTCATGGCATGCGATTGCGATCGAGGCCACGGAGTAGGATCCGTAGACGCTCTGCGAAAGGTTGAGGCAGTTCTTGCGAGGATCGAAGTTGTCGCTGAGCCTTCCAGTGGTTATCGAGATGGGCACATCGTAGAGCCCGTGGGAATCGAGCATCCGACGAGCCGCTTCGGCTCCGGTCAGACCGGAGTGCGAGTAGACCTTGTCCCATTTCTTGTATTGAGCGTTGATCAGCGCCTGCGTGCCCAGGCCAAGGCCCAACGTCACGATGATGAGAAGCAGATAGAGCATGTTTCCCCCTAGTTTCAGCCGTCCGCTCTGCTGATGCTGATGTTTCCGTCTTCGATGCGCAGGGAGATGCGCCCCTCGAGTATCTCCAGCATATCGCGGCCGGCGATTTCATATCTCCAGCCCTTAAGTATATCAAGACCTGCGCGCTGGCCGGAAACGAACGCGATCAGATCATCATGGGTTGCAAGCACTTGGTGCGTGAGCATGTTCTCCTTGGCGCGCGTGCGCAAGAAGGCGGTGAGCAGGTCGACCATCGCGTCAGCATTGGCGGCCGTAGGCCTCCTGGTGGCATGCTTTGGCCAAGTATCCGGGTCGGATGCAAGCGCGGTTTCGATGACCTTGACAATCTCGCGAGCGCGTCCGGTGTTGAGCTTCTCCTTGGCGCCTCGGATCTCGTACACCTCATCGACGCTCTTCGGTTGCCTGCGCGACAGCTCGACGATCAGCTCGTCTTGAAGGATCCAACGTCTCGGAATGTTCGAGCGCTTGGCGCAGTTCTCCCTCCACACCGCAATCCCCTGAGCGCAGGCAAGCTGCGCGCGTGATAGCGAATTGGTCTTCTTGACCTTGCTCCAGAGCTCGGATTCGGGCGTGCCGAATTCGCTGTCCTCCCCCAAGGCCTCGAACTCGGAGTCGAGCCAGTGCCTGCGTCCAAGGTCATCGAGCCTCTTGCACATCTCGCGGTAGAGCGGCACGAGGTAGCGCACGTCGTCGAGCGAGTACTCGATCTGGCTCTTGCTTAACGGGCGCTTCGACCAATCGGAGAGCGAGTCGCGCTTGGAGAGCCTCACGCCGAGAATCTCCTCGACAAGCGCCTTGAGACCGATCTGCTGCTGAAGCCCCAGAAGCGGAGCTGCGAGCTGCGTGTCGAAGATCGGGCTGGGAACGACCCCGCAGGCATTGAAGAGCATCTCGCGATCCTGCCTGCTGGCGTGGAGCACCTTGACCGTCTTGGGGCTGGTGAGCACGGACGCGAGCGGGGTGAGATCCTTCACGGCAAGGGGATCGATGATGAACGAGGTGCTCTCTGTGGCGATCTGAACCAGGCAAAGCAGCGGATAGTAGGTCTTCTCACGCATGAACTCGGTGTCGATGGCAAGTATCTCGGCATCTGAGATGGATTCGATGGCCGATTGCAATTCGCTCTCTGTCTTTACCTGCATGCTTTGTTCTTCCATTAGCCTTCCTGATGTTAATATCTTAACCAATATGGAGGCCTAGGCTATGAAGCTACTCGTTATCAACAACAAATGTTCGGGACTCGGCGATTCGGACATCTACGATTTCATCAGGATAGCCACCCAGGAGGGTGACGACGTGGTGATCCGCAACCTCTCGCCCAAGCGCTCGATAGCCGAGATGCTAGTCGACGCGCGCGATTTCGACTGTGTCGTGGCAGCTGGCGGCGACGGGACGGTGGCTTCGGTCTGCTATGAGCTGCGCTACACCGACGTGCCCATACTGATCTTCCCGGCGGGCACGGCAAACCTGCTCGCGATGAACCTCGACAGCTCGAACAACCCTCGAGAGCTTGCGCGATTGGTGCGAGAGGGGCAGACCGCGCGCTTCGATATCTGCGAGATCGAGTACGTCGATGTCGATGGCGTGCAGCGCAAGCACGGATTCGGCGTTATCGCGGGTGCGGGTTACGACTCGAAGATCATGGAGTCGGCCAATCGCCTGAAGAAGAGCATCGGGTCGTTGGCCTACTACCTCTCTTTCCTCACGAATTCGCCCGACAAACTCGACATCGAACTCATCATAGATGGCGTCGAGCACCGCACCGAGGGCATGGCTGCGTTGCTCGTCAACTTCGCACGCGTTGCGCCGGACATCTCGATCATCCACGAGAACGATGCCCAGGACGGCCTCTTCGACATCGTGGTCCTGAAGCCCGACAAGGTCTGGAAGCTGGCGCCTACTGCTATCTCGGCGCTTCTGGACGCGGGAGGCCAATTCCCGGAGCGCGGCGATGCTATCGACATCTTCAGCGGGCGCGAGGTCTACGTGCGCACCGAGCCGCCCGTGCGCATCCAGTTCGATGGAGAGGTGCTTGAGGCCACGACGCCCTTCGTGGCGCGCGTGCTGCCGCGCTCGTTCAGGGAAGGAGGGTGGAACACCTCAGGAGCATCGGCAGGCTCTAGCAGGTAAGATCGGCGAGCTTGCAATCCACTATCTCGACGAGCGCTTCGAGGCTCAGCTCGATCTGCTTTCCTATCCTGCCAGCGGATACCACTATCGCATCGTAGAGGATCGCGGTCTCGTCGACCGTCGTGACGAACTGCTTTCGCATCCCGATCGGCGAGCAACCCCCGTGGATATAGCCTGTAAGCGGCAGCAGCTCCTTGGACTTGATCATCTCGATCGACTTCTCCCCCACTGCAGAGGCGGCCTTCTTCAGATCGAGCGTCGAGCAGCCAGGGATGACGAAGACGTAGTGCTCGCCCGACTTCCCTACGGTGACGAGCGTCTTGAAAAGGCGCTCCGGCTCAACTCCGAGGATCTCCGCGACCTCGGTGGCGGGAAGCGCCTCCTCGGTCTCGTACGCATGGAAAACGTAGTCGAGCCCAGCGGCATCGAGCAGTCTCATCGCGTTCGTCTTGTCCTCTTGCCTCGCCATATATCCCTCGCGAAGTCCAGCCGAAAAAGAGAACGGCGCTTCAAAGGAGGCGCCGTTGAATTCGATGGAGCGGACAACGGGACTCGAACCCGCGACCCCAACCTTGGCAAGGTTGTGCTCTACCAACTGAGCCATGTCCGCTTAATGCAAATAGCATTCTAAGAGTAAATCGGAGGTCTTGCAAGTCAAAAACCGCTTGTGGCTCGTGGCGTGCATTCGGGGCGGTCGGCGGCACCTCGCAAGCATCCGCTCTCCCCCGCCATCTCATAGGAAACGCCGTTTGTGGTTTTCAGAGAAACTCTTTTGACTTTTGTCTGCAGTCCTGTAAACTGTTTCCTTGCGCGATGGTTTGCCCGAGCGCTACGTGGGCGGTTAGCTCAGGGGGAGAGCACTCCCTTGACACGGTAGGGGTCACAAGTTCAAATCTTGTATCGCCCACCACGAATTCGAGAGGTCGCTGGATACGCTTCCAGCGACCTTTTTCAATTGGCGCGAACGTGCGCTGACGCATCTGCCTCCCATTGAATGCGAAGGAGCCGCCCGAGGGCGACTCCGATTCGCTGCGATATGCTGTTTCTGATCAGATGATCGAGCTTCCGGCCTCGGGACCGGGAGCCACGCTGTAGATCTCCTCGACATCGATGAAGCAGGCGCCCTTCGACTTGAGCGGCGCACCCATTTGGGCCGCGATCTGGTCGACCATCTTGGCAACCTCCTCGAAGCGCTCGCCCTCGTTCTCAT
>JAFWGD010000134.1 GCA_017515355.1 Coriobacteriales bacterium | reverse complement strand
GGTCCTCGCGCGTCATGCCCTTCTTGCGGGGCACGCCAGCTGTGATGACGACGATGTCGCTGTTGGCCGTATCCGCGTAGTCGTTCGTGCCGATGATGGTCGGGCCGAACTTCAGGATCGAACGCGAATGCATCATATCGAGGGCCTTGCCCTGCGGGATTCCCTCGACGATGTCGATGAGCACCACATCTGCGAGATTGTTCATCAGGATCATCTGCGCCGTGGTGGCGCCAACGTTTCCAGCTCCCACAACCGTTACCTTCGGATAAGCCACTATCATCACCTCTCATGCAATCTGGCTGCTGAAACAGATATCACTTCTTAGCCGACTTGGCCTTCGAGCGACCCTTGGTTCCCTTCTTCTTGCTGGCCGACTCTTCCTTCTCCTTGCTCGGGCACTCCATGTTAGGGCAGAGCTCCCATGGGCCGCGACGTGTGCTGACAACGACCATCGGCACTCCGCAATCCGGGCAGATCTTGTCGGCAGACTTGAGCTTTCCATTCTGCGGAAGCGGATAGCTCACACCGCACTCCTCGTAGTTCTGGCACCTGATGAAGCGCTTGAGCGTCTTCGGATTCTTCTGCGCGATGAGGTGCGCATCCTTTCCTGCAGCTGCGCACTTCGAGCACGCTCCGATGTCGATGTCGGGCTCCGAATTGGTCTTGCACTCCGGGTCGACGCATATCTTGCGCGGCCTGGAACGGAAAGCGATGACCTCGATCTGCGGGGCACCGCACGTTGGGCACGGCTCCTCGACAGGCTGGATCTTGCCCTGCGGAACCGGGTAGGTCACGTCGCAATCTGGCCATGCGGAGCAGCCGATGAATTGCGAGCGCGTGCGCGCAGAGCTCTTGAGCAGCAGGTCGTGACCGCACTTGGGGCAGACTCCGACCTTGGAATCGGCCTGCACCGCATCGGAGATCGCGCTGCCGACCTCCTCCTTCTTGGGTATGAGCGACTCGATGATGCCGTCGAGCATGTCCCTCGACTGGTTGACGACGTGCTCGAGATTGTCTTCGCCAACCGAGATCGCGCTCATCTCCTCTTCGAGCTTGGCGGTCATCTCGGGCGAGACGATCGGCGGCGCGAAGGTTCCGAGCGCGTCGATCAGCGCCATGCCGAGCTGCGTCGGCTCGATCGGGTTGCCCTGGATGTAGTGGACCTCGAGAAGACGCTCGATGATCGAGTGGCGCGTCGATTTGGTGCCGAGGCCAAGCTTCTCCATCTCCTGGATCAGCTTGCCCTGCGAGTAGCGCGCGGGGGGTTCGGTCTGCTTGGCCTGCAACTCGGGCTCGCGGAAGTCGACGACCTGGCCGACTGAAAGCGTCGGCAGCTCGTCTTCCTTCTTGGTGCCGTACGGGTAGATCTCGCGGAAGCCAGGCTGGACGGTATTGTCTCCCCTGGCGATGAAGGGCTCGCCCTCCACGTCGAGCGAGATCTTGGTGCCCTCGACCTTGGCGGCATCTGAAAGCGTCGCCATGAACCTGCGGGCGATGAGGTTGTAGAGCTTCCATTCCTCAGCCTTGAGGCTGTCGGGTGAGGGGCACCCGGTTGGGTGGATCGGAGGATGGTCGGTGGTTTGCGTCTTGCCGCGCGTGGCCTTGAGCTTGCCCTTTGCGAGCAGCTTCTTGGCGTAGGGCGCGTACGCGGGATTTCCGGAGAGCATGCTGAGCGTCTGACGGAAATCGATGGAGCCGGGATAGACGGTGTTGTCGACTCGCGGATACGAGATGTATCCGCTCATGTAGAGAGACTCGGCGATGCGCATGGTGCGCGCCGGGCTTATGCCCTCGGAAGCTGCCGTGGCTTGCAGCGAGGTGGTGTTGAACGGGGTTGGCGGAGCGATCGTGCGCGTCTTGCGCTCGATATCGGTGACCGTGGCGCTGTTCGCGTCCTTCACCTTGTCGAATGCCGCCTTGGCAGCGATCTCGTCGTTGAAGCGCTCGATTCTGTGCGTCACGGGAAACTCGATGCCGTCTGATTGGCACTCGGCCTTGATGACCCAATAATCCTCGGGAACGAACGCCAGCCTCTCGCGCTCGCGAGCGACGATGAGCGCGAGCGTGGGGGTCTGGACCCTGCCGCATGGGCGCACGTTGCGAAGTCCGCCATACTTGACGAGCGTCATGTAGCGGGTTAGCGCGGCACCCCAGATCAGGTCGATGTGCTGCCTCGACTCGCCAGCCTGCGCCAAGCCCTCGTCGAGCTCGACGAGGTTGGAGAAGGCCTCGGTGATCTCGCCCTTGGTGAGGGCGGAGTACCTCGCTCGCTTGATCTCGACATCGGTGACCTCGCGGATCATCGAGACCGCATCGGCTCCGATGAGCTCGCCCTCGCGATCGAAGTCTGTTCCAATCACGATGGAGTCGGCCTTCTTCGCCAGGTTCTTGAGCGCGCGAATAATCTCCTTCTCGGCGGGAAGCTTCTCGATGGGAGCCCACACCAAGTAGGGCAGGCTCGGAACCTTCCAGCCCTTGATGTCGATGCCGTCGGCCAAATATGGCTTGCGTTTGGTGGAGAAAGGAGGACGCTCCAGACCGTCGGGCACATTGGCAGGCATAATCTCGCCGTCATCCGACACGCCATACCATCCCTGTTGCTTGTCGAACTTGAG
>JAFWGD010000133.1 GCA_017515355.1 Coriobacteriales bacterium | reverse complement strand
GGTTCAGAAGTCGGTTGCCGAGCTCGAGGCGAAGGGTGCGCGAATCGTCGGTCCGACCGAAGGATATCTCGCTTGCGGAGACGAGGGGGAGGGCAAGCTCGCCGACGTCGACGACATCGTCGCCGCCACCCTCGATGAGCTGCGCAGCAGACGCTCGCTTGTGGGCAAGTCGATACTGATCACGAGCGGCCCAACCTACGAGCCGATCGATCCCGTCCGCTTCATCGGCAACAAGTCGAGCGGGCTGACCGGCATTCTCCTCGCGCAGGAGGCGGTTCGCCGCGGAGCGAACGTCACGCTGGTCATAGGTCCGAATTCCCTGAAGGATCCGCTGGGGGTCGATGTCAAGCACGTCACGACCGCCCTCGAGATGTTCGAGGCGTCCAAGGCCGCATTCGAATGCTGCGACGCCGCGATCTTCAGCGCTGCTGTCGCGGACTTCCGCCCTGCTGCCGTAGCCGATACCAAGATCAAGAAGCGCGACCTGCGCGCTGATTCCTATACCGGTGAGCTCGGCCTGACAATCGAATTGGTCGAGAATCCTGACATCCTGCGCACGCTCGCTGCAGAGAAGGGCAGTCGCTTCGTTGTGGGATATGCCGCCGAGACCGTCGACCTCATCGACAACGCCAAGGAGAAGCTCGCCAAGAAGAACGCGGATCTTATCGTCGCCAACGATGTATCGAGCCCGGAGCTTGGCTTCGGAACCGAGAAGAACAGGGTATTCTTCGTGCGAGAGGATTCGGTAGAGGATTCCGGAATCGTGTCGAAGCGCGAAATCGCCCGTCAGCTCCTCGACATCATCGCCGAGGCGATCTAGCGCAAGCGCAAATGTTGAACTCCTAGATTGACCTACCTGCCGTAGTCGATGCGGTTCATCGACCTCTGCCTGTATCTGGGGTTCGCGCGTTCCCGCGCATCATCGTCTAGCAGGAATCTGTTCAGGTAGAAGCTCGCTGCCAGAATCAGGACGAATGCTGCAAACGCCCATCCTCCGAAGACATCGGTGGGGAAGTGCTCGCCCATGTAGAGTCTCGAGAATCCCATGAGCAACGGCCAGATGATGGCAAATCCCTTGGAAAGGGCCTTTATGGCACCGCCCTCGCTGCGATTCGTGTAGTAGACGTAGAGGATCACGGCGATCAGCCCCCACAGCAAAAGCGCAGTGACTGAATGGCCAGATGGGAAGCAGGGATCGGTCTCGACAAGGCCTCCGTCGAGGAGGATTCCAGTCGGCCTGGGCATTCCAACAAGATACTTGCATCCCCATGCAGCTCCCAGGCCGACGCCGATGGAGATTATGAAGAATATCAGGCCGCTCTTGTCCCTCTTGAGGAATAGGAAGACGCAGAATAGCGCGATGAACACTATCGAGACCTTGGTGGAGCCGAGGAACGAGATCGCGCGCATGATCGGGTTGAGGAATCCGACGCGAAGAGAGCGCACCGCGCCTCCGATAGCCTCATCGAATGGAACTACCCAGCCCATGCCGATGGTCACGGAGACCAGGATGAAGGCGAAGATCACGAGGCAGGTGCCGCCTGCGATGAGCGCGCGCTTGGAGATGGGAAATCCGCTCTTGGCGGGCGTTCTTCCGGTTCCCGCGGGATTTACGCGCGCGTAACCTCTGCCGCTGCGGTCGTAGCCATGCGAACCCGAGCGATGCTGGCTGTGGTTGCCGCCACGAGCCTGACGGGAGGCAGGCTGCTGGCCTTGAGCGCGATTGCGCGGATACTGCGGCTGCTGCTGACCCGATCGATTGCTGCGGTTGGCCCCTGACGCGCCTTGGCCGTATCGGTTCGCACCGTATGAGCCTTGCCTGTCGTATTCGACGAGCGTCCTGTTGCCACCCGAATGGCGCGTTGCCGTGCCGCGCCTCGAAGCACTCTCGTCATTCGCGGCCAAGCTCGATTTCCTCTGCCGATAGGCCTCGTTGATCTCCT
>JAFWGD010000132.1 GCA_017515355.1 Coriobacteriales bacterium | reverse complement strand
CCTGCGTGTCCACCGTCATGGCGAGCATGTCCCTCGCCTCGGAGAACACCTCCTCGATGGGAGGCAGCTCCTCCCTCTTGACAGGCTGGATCCTCGCCGCGCTCTTCTTAGCCATTGCTTGCCCTCCTCTGCTTGTTGAGCATCGCCATCGCCTCTTCCAGGGTCTTGGGCTCCTGCTCCTCGGCCGCTTTGCCGGTGCCGGTCTTCATGTCCATGGCGGGCTCCGCCGCCTTCGGCTGCTGCCTCTGCTGCGGCTGCGCCTGCTGCTGGCCCGCATTGAACTTGCTGTTGAGCTTCATGGCCTGCTGGGCCATGGCGTTCAGGTTGCAGCCAAACCCCACTATCTGCCCGTTGTTCGATATCGCATAGGGCTCGATAAGCGAATCGAATATCTCCTTGGTGGCCTTGTCCATCGCATCGTATGTCGGCGCGAAGTCGAGGAGCTGCATCGCAGGCGCGGCCAGGTTGTACAGCCTCTGCGTCTCCTGCGTCACGTTCTCGTTGAACGCGCGCTGCACCTCGGCGTTCATGGCGTCCACCCATGCCTGCGCCTCGGCCCTGGACTCGAACGGCTTGTTCGGGTTGTCCGGGTTGTTGAACGTGACCGTGCCGTCCTCGCCCCTGGAGTACAGGTCCTGGATGCTCACGAGGCTGATCTGGTTGTCGTTGAACATCTTCGACACGTTCTGAACGGCCTCGCTCTGGATGTTCTGGATCAGCCCCTTCCTTGCAGGAGTGTAATCATACGCTTGAGGTTCAGCTGCAAATCCTCCAGGGCCATCATCATCTGGAGTTCCGGTATCGACGGGATCTGCTCCGGGGGCAGGCTCGGGTTCTCCGGCCGGTTCCGCTCCTTCTCCAGATCCTCCTCCATCTTCCGGTACATCAGGCTCAGCCTGCGCTTTGTCCATCTGGTTAACCATCTGAAAAGCCGAAGCAATATCCATCGGCTCGGTGCCGGCATTGACCTCTCCATCCATCTACTACACCTCCTCGGGAACCTGGTAGGCCTCGGGCTCCTTCGCATACTGGATGGCGTTGTACAGCTCGATGAGCCACTGATCGCGCAGGAAGTTGTACACCAGCGTCTTGCGCTCGCCATCGTACTCGGATCCCTTGGAGACGAGCTCGACCACCTCGGCGGTCATGCCGTCCAGATCGGCCCCATGGTCGACGACCTGGTCATGCTTGGAGCCGATGTACTTGCGGAGCTGCTCGTTGATGTACCTGTACTCGGCGATCCTCTCCTCGTCGGAGAGCTTGCCGCCGAGCTTGAGCTGCTCGTAGGTCTGGTCGATGATCGACCACATGTCGCGGAACGACCTCATCTGGAAGGCGCCCTCGATGTATGCCCTCTGCTGATCGGTAAGTGCTGCCATGTCTCCTCCTTAGTAGACCACGCGCCCGGACCTCTTGGCCCTCTCGCGCCTCTCGATATCGTTCATGATCGCATGCGCCACGCCGACGTCCACGCACAGCAGGCCGGTGAGGTAGAACACGTTCGGCTCGTCGGTCAGCTGGTCCTTGTAGTCCTCGTAATACCCGGACTCGATGAGGGCCCTGCGGAAGTTCGGGAACCTGTGGTGCTTGAACAGGTAGCCGGTCCTGCCCTGGAACGTGACGACCGGGAACATGTCCTGCGCTGGGCGGAAGATCATCTGCGCGTTCTCCTTCGGCAGGCTGGACTCCGCGACGACCTTGCGGCCGGTCTTCCCCTTCACGATGTACGTGCCGGTTGTGTAATCCCGGTGCATGTTGTACAGCTTGTCGTTCGCCTTGTCACCTGCGGAGAACGACTTCTCCTCGATGTCGAGCTCGTCGTCCAGCTCCTCCAGGTACCTGATGATCCTGTTGGCATCCGGCCTCATCTCGGGCGAGATCCTCACGGTCTTGCCGAGATACGGCTTCATCATCTCGCGCTGGATCCTGTCTGCGCTGCTGGCCTCGACCTTCTCGGCCGGCATGCCGAGCTCCTCCTTCTTCAGCGCATCGCCCACGACCTTCTGCATGGTCGGCCAGTCCATGCCGGTCACGTCGATACCGAGGCGCTCGGCCTCCTTGATGGTATCGGCTTTGTTCCGGTAAGCCATATGTACTCCTTCCTAACGAAGCTACCACAATACGAGGACAAGCCTACCACAGCGCGGATATAAAAAAAAGACCCACCTCCCGCGCTTGGGAGATGGGGTCCATGTCACTTGTCGTCCTGCTTGATCCAGAGCATGTCACTCATGTCGTCGAGTTCGCCCAGCACCTTGCCGTCGCATATGATGCGGCCGGTAGTGTGGAGCAACGCCCTCACCATGACGAGCTCCGGGCCTTCCACCGGAGGCGGGCCGTCCGGCCTTCTTACGATCTCCACGCTTCCTGTCTCCTCTCACGTCTCGCATGGCCCATCCCACGACGGCCCCGGCCAGGAACCAGCCGAGGCCGTCCAGGATCACCTGGCCACCCCAAAGCGGCCAGTCCATCACAGGTACTCGACGTAGAACTCGTCGTCGAGGACGCTCATCTTATAGCCGTTGCAATCACGCTTGGCGACCTCCCCGCGGAAATACATGACAATCGTCCTGGGCGTCACGTCGAGCTCGGGCTTCTCGACATGCACGACGGTGCCAGTCGGATGGCCGGCTTCCTCGAGCGCGTCGATCAGGTCGTTGCACCAGTCGCGGTTGTACGCGCCGCGGCCTGCCCTCAGGACCCTTCGGTCAACAACTTCCAGCTTGATCATGTCTACCTCCTAGAGTTTCGTGGCTATATCCGACAGCTGACTTCTGACATACTTGACCTTCTGGTCATATTTATCTTTGAGCTCTCCCATCTTCTTGAGGTTCACCTGCAAGATATCAAGCTCGCTGTTCATCGAGTTGATGGTGGAGCTCGCGTCCACCACCGTCTCGTTGAATTCCCTCAGCTGCTCGGGCGTGGCCTGGACTATCTGACCTGCCGCCTTGGCAAGCTCGTTCGCCATATCGTCTCCCTTCTATCCGATCCCGAACTGATCGGGACGGTTCGCTTCCCAGATGACGCTCTCCTCCCACGTAGGAGACGGTGCCATGTCCTTCACGTTCTCCAGCCTCTCGGCCACCTCGACCCAGAGATCGTAGACGCCGAGGACATCCTCGATCTCCTCGGCCAGATCGGCGCGCCGGTAACTCTTGACATCCATGTGGATCGGAGCCGAGGGATTGTAGAAGATCAGCTCTCCCTGCTCCATGCCGTCCCACACGGCGAACGCCACGGCGAGCTGATACCTCTCGGGCGCAATCTTGTCCGGTATCACGCACGACCTGATATGGTGGCCTGCGTCATACGACTTGACCTCGCCGATGACCTCGACGTTGGCATCGGAGGCAGGCTGGTCCGGCCGGTTGAAACTGCGCACCCTGCTGTTCCATGCCGTCTGGTCCATGGCGTCCGGGCTGTAGCCGATGGCCCACCCCTTGGACGCCTCGCTCCAGAAGAGCACGT
>JAFWGD010000131.1 GCA_017515355.1 Coriobacteriales bacterium | reverse complement strand
ATTGCTGCGCGCTCGACGATCCCGAGATCGCCGACAAGCTCGACGATGCGACGCGTGCCGAGCACATGCGCCATCATGACGACATCGCGGCCCGCGGGCATGTGGAGCATCAGGACCATATGCACGTGCATGTCCATCACAGGGTTCCGCTCGACATCGCCTCGCCCCACGACCTCAAGCTCGCCGGCATCGTGATGGCCCTCGCCATCGCGCTTCACAATCTCCCGGCCGGCATCAGCGTGGGCGCGTCGTTCAGCGGCGCGGACGGGGAGCTCATCCGCTCGGGCATCGTCATCGCCATCCTGATCGGCGTGCACAGCATCCCCGAGTCGATGTCGCTCGCCGTGCCGTTCCTGAAGGCGGGCATCTCGAAGCCCAAGACCGTGCTCATCGCCTGTGCCGTGGGCGCGATGATGGTCGTGGGCGGCCTGATCGGATTCGCGCTTGGCGAGATCGGCGAGTTCTGGCTCGCCATGAGCCTCGCGTTCGCCAGCGGTGCGATGCTCTACGTGCTGTTCGGCGAGATTCTCCCCGAGTCGTTCCTGCTCTTCCATTCGAAGAAGCCGGCGATCGCGGTGATCGCCGGCCTCCTGCTGGGACTTCTCCTCGTTCAGATCTAACGCTGTCGCCGCCTACTTGACGAGCTCCTCGAAGAAGCCGTCGAGCCACGGGCGACCGATACCTTCGATGCTGCCCGTGTCGCATGCGAGTGCGACTGCGGGGTCGATCGGGATGCTCGCGGTGTTCGCGATACCGTGTCGCTTCGCGATCTCGTCCAGATGGCTCTCGCCGAAGATCTTGATCTGCTTCCCGCAATCGGGGCACTCGACGTAGCTCATGTTCTCCACGATGCCGAGGATCGGGATCTCCATCCGCTTGGCCATGTTGACGGCCTTCTCGACGATCATGCCCACGAGCTCCTGCGGCGAGGAGACGATGACGAGCCCGTCGAGCGGCAGCGTCTGGTACACGGTCAGCGCGACATCGCCCGTTCCGGGAGGCATGTCGACGAACATGACGTCGATGTCGCCCCACTCGATCTCGGTCCAGAACTGTGTACTCTGTAACGAGGTCCGCTTCCTTCTGCATTTCCGGGATGATCTCCGGTGAGAAGGTCTTAAGTTCGATCTCCGCGTTCAGGAAATAAACGTTCCCGAATTCCTTCTCAAAATCCGCGCGGAACGGGCTTTCGACCATCGCCAGCGTAAAACGCTGAAGATATTCAGTAAGCTCAGGCTTTACCCGGTTCCAGAAATTCTCCTCTTCGTCATAAAAGGCGTCCCTGGTATCGATGGAATGGCGGATGCTCGAGAGCGTTATGAGCGTATCGACATGCTTTTCGATCTCCTGCTCCTTTGCGAACGCATCCCTCGCTTCCGCGAACGAGACGGCGTTTTTCAGTTCGTCCGTCACCGCCGCGATCTGCGCTTTCAGGGCTTCCGCATCCGGCCTTTCATACTTCATTTCATTAAATGTCATCCTTCAGTCCTCCGCGTTCCAGTTTTCAAGAAAGCCTTCACCCATCGCTTCGGAGACCTGCCCCACCACGAAGAACGCCTTCTCATCGTGCTTTTTTACTATATCCTTAAGCAGCACGATATCCCT
>JAFWGD010000130.1 GCA_017515355.1 Coriobacteriales bacterium | reverse complement strand
GGTCTTGGTGCGGACGTCCTCGGCAATGTCCTCGATCGTGCAGTAGTTGCCCTGGGAACATGCGACGATGGACTCGGTTATCGCCAGGACGTCGCGATCGCGAATCTTAAGCTCCCCGTTGCTCTGGGCCTCCATGAGGCATGCGGAGATGATCTGGGTGAGATCATCGCCTTCGCGGATGATCGGGCAGCGAATTCCCATTGAAACGGTGCCTAGCATTCTTGCGCACATCTGGGTTTCTCCTTCTCTTGAAACGAATCGCGCCACGATGGCGCGCATTGCAACATCGTTGACTTTCTATGTTCAGGATATACCAAACGCTTCGATTTCACCCAACGTACCCGCTATTGGGCAACATCTTCTGCTCACTAGTGCGCTAAAGCGGAGTGACCGATGCGCAGCGATTGAGATAGAGCTCGACCCTAGAGCCGAAGTGCATTGGAATGCACGAGGCTCCAGGGTCGATTTCAGATCGAGTGCGCTGCGGCCTTAGCACTCCGTTTCTGCGGTGCGGGAGATGAAGTCATCCTGCATGACCTTCGGCATCTCGACGAAGTAGGCGGAGAAGCCGGCGATGCGGACGATGAGGTTCTTGTGATCCTCGGGGTGTTCCTGCGCATCGTAGAGGGTGTCTAGGCCGACTACGTTGAATTGGACCTGCATTCCGCCCTGATCGAAGTAGGCCTTGAAAAGCTCGCGCATCTTGATCATGCCCTCGTCGCCTGCGACGGCGGTCGGGGTGAACTTGATGTTGAGCTGGTCGCCGTTTCCAATCTTGGTGTGCGGCAGCGTTGCAGCACTGGTGAGGTATGCGGTGGGGCCGTTCTTATCGAAGCCCTGACGCGGCGAGATGGCATCTGCCAGGGGCTCCCTGTAGCGGCGGCCATCCGGTGTCGCCCAAGTCCTGAAGCCCATGTCGAGATGCATCGTCATCGAGAAGGTGCCGGCAACATAGTGGCCGCGAGGGCCGGTGCAGGAAGCGAGGAAGTCGCAGAACTCCTCCATCGCCCAAGCGGTGAGCCCGTCGACCTCTTCGTTGCCGTTGCCATAGTGCGGAATCTCGTTCTCGATGCGCATGCGCAGCTCCTCATAGCCCTCCCAATTGGCCATCAGCGCATCGTAAAGCTCACGCGGAGTTGCGCCGAGACGTCCATCGAACGCCATCTTGACGGCCATGAGGCTGTCGCCGACGTTTCCGATGCTGACGCCGGTATTGCCAGTCGAGTTGTACTTGGCGCCGCCACGAGTGACATCTTTGCCGGACTCCATACAACCCTCGAATGTCGAGGAGAGGACGACGCAGGGGAAGTAGGTCGAGTACATGAGCTCGTAGAAGTTGGTCTCTGTGACCTGCCATGCCACGAACTTCTGCAGGTTGGCGACGTAGGCCTTCTTGAAGTCCTCGAAGCTCTCCATCTCGTAGAGCTTGCCGCACTTGACTCCCTTGTCGAAGCCGGTTGCTGGGTTGACGCCGTCGTTGTAGGCCAATACGATCGGGCCTGTGAGGTTGATGAACGCCTCTGCACCATTTCCACCGCAGTTGGAATACTCCATGCCGCCGATGCAAGGCTCTACGCAGCCGATGATGCAATAGAGGCGGGCATCCTCCAGCGGGATTCCGCGACGCATGAGAGCCGGGATGATGACGTCGTCGTTCTCGATGGTCGGAACGCCGCCGTTGATCTTGGAGGCCTCGATGGCGAGCTGCCAAACCTCATCCGGGCTACCCTTGTGGACGCGGCAGGAGGCCGACGGATCGGCCAAGCCGAGGCGTCCATTGCATTGCAGGAACGCGAGAGTGAGCGGATTGGTTGCATCGCTTCCGTCCGCGAGCTGACCGCCAACGGTGTAGTGCTGACCATTGGATGCGTAGTTGTGCTCAGCATTCGGATTGGTAGCAAGCTGCTCGAGTACGCCCTCGGTGCCGAGATGCATGGTTGCGATATGGTCGTTCGTCTTGAGTATCCACGCATCTGCGAGCTCTTGCAGCTGCTCGGTGGTCATGGTTCCAGCCTCGATCTCGTCCTTTGCGAACCAGCCGGCATACTGGTCGACACGGCCGATGGTCAGGCCGTGCATGCAACCGTCCATGATGCACATCATCATGAAGAAGATCGTCGCCTGCAGCGCCTCCCAGGTGTTGCGGCACGGGTTCTCCATGATCCAATCGAGGGAGTCTGCCATCTTGAGAAGCTCGGCCTTGCGCTCTGCGGAGGTCTCATCGAGCTCGGCGATGCGACGACACTCGGCTGCATAGCGCTTGGAGAGGATGATTCCCGCATCGCAGACGCGAATGGTCGAGCGATAGTAGTTGTACTTCTCAGCATCGCTGCCAAAGGTAACTCCGCGCATCTCGTCGAGCTTCTCCTCGCACTGCCTCTTGATTGAGCCGAAGCCCTCGTTGATCACCTTCAAGAAGTTTCCGGAAACATGACCAGAAGGCATGGTGGAGCAGATCGGGCCGCGATCGCAAAGGGTATCGACACCAGATCCTGCGAGGCCGAAGACCTCGGGCGGGACGGTCGCGGTGCAGCGTGCGCCGATGGATTTATCGAGCCAATATGTGGTTGCCTCCTTGTAGATCTCGCGATCCTCGTCGGTGATAAATGCGTATCCGCCGATGGTCTGCCAGGCCTTCTTGAATCTGTCCTCGTCCTCGTCCCAAACGATGTCGTAGAGCCAATTCGGATGCCACTCGATGAAGAGCAGTAGGTCGCGATAGTTGCGACCCATGTTGCCGACGAAGATGTCGTCGTCGAAGACGCGGATCGTCTTCTTTGAGCACCACTCGAGCATTGCGCCAGCCCACTTGAGGTCGTAGGGCTCGGCCTCGTGGGCCTTGAAGTAATCGGTGTAGATCTTGGTGCGCTCGCCGTCGAGGCGGGCTCCCAAATTGCCCTCGCGGCGCTTCTTCAGAAGACCTTGAATCCTCTCACTGATAGGTGCAAATTCGAAAGCCATTTCTCCTCCTTGCATTCTGCGATTTCGAACTTGGTTCAATTTCGTAGCAATTGTCTCATAGTCACAGGAAACTGGACCTGCTGATCCGTAAATGTGAGACATTTGTAATAGTTTTGAAGAAGCTTACCAAGAGCAAAAATGGCATAGTATCGATGATTGAAAGTGCGATTGATTTACTATTGTCAAGCATGTTTGAAGTAAAGTTCGACCCTAGAGCCGAAGTGCATTGAAATGCATGAGGCTCTAGGGTCGACTTCAGATCGAGTGCACTGCGGCCTTAGATCTCCATCTCCTCGGTGCGAGAGATGAAGTCATCCTGCATGACGCGAGGCATCTCGACGAAGTAGGCGGAGAAGCCTGCGATGCGGACGATGAGGTTCTTGTGATCCTCGGGGTGCTCCTGAGCGTCGCGGAGGGTATCGAGGCCGACCACGTTGAACTGGACCTGCATGCCACCCTGGTCGAAGTAGGCCTGGAAGAGCTCACGCATCTTGATCGTGCCCTCGTCGCCTGCGACAGCTGTCGGGGTGAACTTGATGTTGAGCTGGTCGCCGTTTCCGATCTTGGTGTGCGGAAGCTTGGCAGCGGAGAGCAGATATGCCGTCGGACCGTTCTTGTCGAAGCCCTGGCGCGGCGAGATGGCGTCAGCCAGCGGATCGCCCTTGTAGCGGCCATCCGGGGTCGCCCAGGTCTTCGAGCCGTAGTCGAGGTGGACGGTCATAGTGAAGGTGCCGGCAACATAGTGACCGCGAGGTCCGGTGCACTCTGCCATG
>JAFWGD010000129.1 GCA_017515355.1 Coriobacteriales bacterium | reverse complement strand
TCTTGGCGTGCGCAACCGAGCAGGTGATCAGCTTGGTAGCTCCCTCTCCGTCGGCTGCCATGATCTTGGCAAGGGTCTGCGTAGTGGCAGCAAGCGCCTCGCAGAAAGCGTCGAACGCTTCGCCGTGCTCGGCGATCATCGCACCGGATTGGCCGTTTGCGAGTAGCAGGACCATGTCGTTGGTCGAGGTGTCCCCGTCGACGCTGATCATGTTGAAGGAGTCCTCCACGTCAGCCGAAAGCGCCTCCTGGAGAAGGTCGGGCATGATGCCCACATCGGTTGTCAGGAACGCGAGCATGGTGGCCATGTTGGGATGAATCATGCCAGAGCCCTTGGACATTCCGCCAATGTGGCATGTGCGGCCGTCGATCTCGAAGCTGAATGCAACCTGCTTGCAAACGGTGTCGGTGGTCATTATGGCCTCAGCAGCCCTTGTAGCGCCCTCTGAGGTGGCTTCCAGCCCTTGGACTAGTTCGGGTATGGCCTTCTTGATAGGATCAAGCTCAAGAGGCACTCCGATGACGCCGGTGGAGGCCACCAGGACGTCGTAGCTGTGGAATTTGAGCTCCGCTCCTGCCATCATCGTCATCTTCTCTGCATCGGCCGGGCCATCGACGTTGCACGTGTTGGCGTTGCCCGAGTTGCAGATGATCGCACTCGCGTACCCATCCTTGATGTGGCTTTGCGTAACCTGGATCGGCGCTCCCTTGACGAGGTTGCGCGTGTATACTCCAGCTGCCGATGCGACGGAATCGCTCATGATGAGTGCGAGGTCCTTGCGCTCTGGATCTGGATACATGCCGCAATGGACTCCGTTGGCGTAGAAGCCGAGAGGCGCGCACACGCCTCCGTCTATCCTCGTCAGTTCTATCATCTAAAGCTCCAATCCCTTGGTCATATCGGCGCCGATCATGAGGTTCAAACACTGGATGGCAGCGCCGCTGGCGCCCTTGCCCAGATTGTCGAACCGCGCCATCAGCGTCGCGTTCTCATCGTTGCCGTATATGGCGATCTGCATGCCATCCTTACCGGACATCGGGTTCGAGGCCACATAGCCGTTGCCATCGTCGATGCTTTCGAAAGCCACGATTGGTCCATTGTAGGCGCTGGCGAGCAGATCCTTCGCATCGTCTAGGCCCATCGAGGGCGCATAATCGCCCTGCGAGAGGAAGGTGTTGACGAGCATGCCGCTGTAGAAGTCGCAGACTATCGGCGAGAAGGCCGGCTTATGTGCAAGCCCGCATACCGCAACCATCTCCGGAAGGTGCTTGTGCACCTGGGCAAGCCCGTACTGCCGAGGCGATGCGAACTCGTCGGGGCGCCCTTTGGCACCATATGCCGCGATCATCGACTTGCCACCGCCGCTGTATCCCGTTATCGAGAAGCACTTGAGCTCTGCGCTCGATTTGACGATACCCGCCTCGACCAACGGATGCACCGTCGCGACGAAACCGCTGGCATGGCAACCAGGAACCGCCACACGCTTCGCGTTGGCGAACAGCACCTCGCAATCGACGAATAGCTCCGGAAAGCCATATAGCCAACCCGAGGCGGTCCTGTGCGCTGTGGATGCATCTATGATGCGAACGTCGTCGTTCTCTATGAACGAGACAGCCTCGATCGATCCTGCATCGGGCAGGCACAGGATCGCGATATCGCACTCGTTGAGCGCCGCCTTCCTCGCCTTCGGATCCTTGCGCACCTCATCGGGTAAGACGGTCACGAGCAGGTCGTCCCTGCTCTCGAGCCTCCCCTGGATGCGCAGGCCCGTGGTTCCCTGTGCGCCATCGATGAATACCTTGGTCTTCATAGCCTTCCAATCACTGCCACTTGATATGCATAAATTCTTAAAAATAATTATAGATTTGTATGGAATTAAAACAATATCGAGGATTTAAGCGTATCTAAATGCCAGATATACGGTATTTCTGGATAAGATAATGAATCGATGCATACTTTTGCGTGCAATGGGCGCAGTATGCATCGAGATGAATCGGCAATTCGCGGGAAGCTCAGCCGAAGTACTCATCGAGAACAGAGAGATCGACGATCTTCTCAGCGTTCCAGATCTCCGGGAGCCCGTCGGGGCCGACGTTGACATCGGCGATGTAGCCTTCCCCGTTGTGAACCGACCAGTCGAAGTAATCCATGTCGTACGAATCGCGAACGTAGCTGGAGAAGACCGACATGATCACCCCGTTGTGCGCGACGATGATCAGCACCTTGTCCTCATAGGTCGTTGCTAGGTCGTTGACCAGGATCCTGAAGGCGCGGTTGGCGCGTTCCATCGAAGATTCCTTGCTGTCCCCATTGGGGCAACCGCCCTCGCAATTTCCCTCGACCCACTCCCTGTAGACGGGGTTATCCGCGAGATCGGTGAAGCTCAACCCGTCGAAGTCGCCGAAGTCATACTCCCTGAAGCCGTCGATTATGATCTTGCGGGCGTTGGGGAAGCAGATCTCAGCAGTCTCGATAGCGCGCTTGTATGGACTCGTGAAGACACACTCGACCTGGTCGTAGACGCCTATGCGCCTCGCCATCTCGCGCCCCTCATCGCAAAGGGGCTCGTCGGTCCTTCCGATGTACTTCTTGAGCAGGTTTCCCTCGGTTGGACAATGCCGCAGCATGAGCAGCTTCATCGGTTCATCCCTTTAGCAAAACCGGAATACCGCAAACCATCCGCACGACGCGATCCGCATGCGCGGCGAGCCTTACGCAAAGCCTCCCCACAGCCTCGCGATAGCGGATATCCGCCTCGTTTGCAGGTATCACTCCACTCCCTACCTCATTGCAGATTACTACTTGCTTGGACAAAAGCAACTCGAAAAGCTCGTCCGTTTTTGCGGAATCAGCACGAAGCAGGTCCTGAACGTTGAAGATGACCGGGCTCTCGTCGATGAATCCATCGGCCATCTGGTCATCGGCATAGCCAAGAGAGCGTGCGTAGGAGCGCTTGCCTGAGGTTTCCGAACCGACGATGAGGATCATATGAGAACCTTTCCCGCTGCCATGAGCGCCAAGAAGATCATGAACTCGGTGATCTGGAGATGGTAGCCCGCAACGTCTCCGCTCATGCCTCCGAACTGCTTGCGCGAGATCAACGCGACGTATCCGAAAGCGAGCGCGACGAAGGCCACGACGAAGATCGCACGGCGCCAATCCAGAATAGCCATGCCCGCAATGCAAAGAACGGCTATCAAGG
>JAFWGD010000128.1 GCA_017515355.1 Coriobacteriales bacterium | reverse complement strand
TCTTGGCGTGGAGTATCGAGCTGCTAGTTGGGCCTGCGACGCGAAAGATGCCGCGCGATCTCCTCCTCGCTTACGTCAATTCCCGGGGCCAGCCCATCGAGCACTATTCCGACTGCTGGGCCGTGGCTTTCGCCGAAGAGCGTCGCGATCACGCTCTGGCCGAATGAGTTCTTCATATCGCCCTCTCCAAAATCCCCTCGATGTCCTCGGCGGACATGAGCTCGAATCTGAATGTTCCGATCTTGTCGACAAGCACTGCATGGATGCCCGCCTCCGTGCGCTTCTTATCGTGCGCGATATATGGCATGAGCTGCTGCGCGCTCGCGGAGGTCCGCGTTGGCAAGTCGTAGCGCTCGAGCACTGCCTCAAGGCGAGCGCGAACGTCGACGCTGCACATCGGGAGCATGCCGAGGGCGACGCATTCGCCATGGAGGAGGTCGCCGCCATTGAGCGCCTCGATGGCGTGGCCGATCGTGTGGCCGAAGTTGAGCACGCGGCGAAGGCCCTTCTCAGTCGGATCGGTTTCGACGACGCGCCTCTTGATATCCAGCGCGCCCTCGATGATCCTCAGCAGGTCGGTCTCGAGAGATTCGCTGCCTTCGATGAGCTCGAAGAGCTCTGCATCGCAGGTTGCTGCCATCTTGATCGCCTCGGCAAGGCCCGCCATCAGCTGCCTTCTGTCGAGCGTCGAAAGAGTGTCGGGATCGATGACCACCTTCTTCGGCTGGTAGAACGCTCCTACGACGTTCTTCACGCCATCGAGGTCGATCGCGGTTTTCCCGCCGATAGAGGAGTCGACTTGCGAGAGCAGAGTGGTCGGCACGTTGTAGAAGTCGATACCGCGCATATAGCACGCCGCTGCGAATCCGCTGAGGTCTCCGACGACCCCGCCGCCGACGGCAACGACGCAGGCATCTCGCCCGAAGCCATGCTCGAGCATCGTCGAGAGCAGACCGCGCCATTGATCGACGCACTTGCTGGACTCTCCGTGCTCGATCGTGACCAGCACGGGGTTGGCGCACTGGATGGCAACCGCTTGCGCGTAGCTTTCGGGAACGCCGGAGTCCGTGACGATCAGCACCTTGCGATCCAAGTCGAGTAGCTCTCCTGCCTTCGCAAGCGCCCCACGCTCAACGACGATGTCGTAGTCGAGCTCGCCCGTGTGTATGCCGATGATGCTCACGAGTGCCTCCTTGCTACTCGTTGTCGGTGAAGAACGTTCCTACCAGCTTGAGCCTCGCGCATATCTCCGAAAGCTCACGCAGCATGTCGCGCCCGTTCGCGTTGTTGATGTTTCCCTCCGCCTCGATGTAGAAGTAGTAGTTCCACTGCAGGTCCTTCATCGGGCGGCTCCTGAGCGAGCGCATGTTGAAGCCATGCGCGCCTATGATGTTGAGCGTCTGGGCAAGCGCGCCAGCTTTGTTCTGTACTGTGAAGACGAGGATGAACGCCTCATCCTCGCGCACCTTGCCCGAGCTTGGCTTGTTTTGCACGCGCGAGAGCGCAGCGAAGCGCGTCGTGTTGTTCTGGTTGTCGTTGATCCCGCTATCGATGATATCAAGGTCGTATAGCTCAGCGGTCTCCCCGGAGGCGATGGCCGCGATGGTTGGGTCGTCGCTATCTTGGACGAGCTTCGCTGCGACGGCGGTGTTTGAGCAGGTCTGCGTCTCGAGGCCCATCTTGCGGATGTAGCCTGCACACTGCTGGAGCGCCTGCGGATGGCTCACGACGGTCTTGATCTGCTCGCGCGCAGTTCCCTTCTTTGCGACGACGTTCTGGCGAATCGACAGGTCGACAACCTGGTTGACGAATAGGCTGCCGGAGAAGATCAGATCCATGACCGCCCCAACCTCGCCTGCGTAGCTGTTCTCCAGAGGCAGGACAGCGCAGTCGAAGGCTCCATCCTCAACGCTATGGTATGCATCAGCGAAGTCAGGGCACGAGACGAGTTCGCCCTCGGGGAACATGCGTTTGGCTGCGATGTGCGCGAACGCCCCTTCGACGCCGCAGTACGCGATCCTCATGCCGTCTATCAGACGGGATTGGTACCTGCATGAGAGATCGATCATGTTCTCAAGATGCTCGACGTAGTACGATTCGATCGTCTCGTCATCGATGTAGCTGCGGCATTTCTCGATAAGCGCCGCCTCGCGCACGGGATCCTTGACCGACAAGCCGCGCTCCCTCTTGTACGCGGCGATGACCTCGGCTGCCTTCATGCGGCGCTCGAAGAGGCTCGCCATCTCGGAGTCTATGGCGTCGATCTCCTTGCGCGCTTTCTCGAGTTCGTCCATCTCAAAACCTCTCTGCCTTATGCTCGATGCGAGCCAAACAAAAAAGCGGCCCTGCAAAGGAAGCCGCTTTCCCAAACTGATCGTGTTGCCTTTGCAGCCTAGAGGGCGTCCTTCGCAGGCACTTGCGGCTTGGTGAAGAAATAGCTGAGGTAGCGATACGCAAACCAACGCATCGCATCTGCTGCGGCGATTCCGTTGCTATTTCCGCCAAGCACCTTCATGTATATCCAGCGTCCTTCAAATCGTTGCCAAAAGCAAGCAAATCTTATGTTCGCGCAAAAACCATGTCAATAGAGCGCGGTTGTATTTCCAACAAGTCGAGATAAATCGTGGTTTAACGGCGCAAATGCACTGCGCAGAGCCTTTACGCGAAGGGATTGAATCCTTCCTTGAAGCGCGCCATCATCTCGTTGGTGAGGGAGTAGTCGTCGGGTTGGAGCACTATGTCCTCGCGCTTGGTCCATGCGGCGTAGCTCAGCTCCTTGCCGTCGATCTTGATCTCGTCGTTCCCGTCGGCCTCGCAGAAGAATCCGGCGAGGATATCGTTGGCGATGGCCCAGGGCTGAGACTTGTAGTAGGTGATGTTCTTGACCTCGAGCCCGACCTCCTCGCGCACCTCGCGCGCTACGGTTTCCTCGATGGTCTCGCCGACCTCGACGAATCCGGCGATCAGTGCATTGTAGCCCAGCCTCTTGGCGTACTTGGTGATGAGCAGCCTATCGCCGTTGATCACGCCGACGATGACGGCGGGCATGATGCGCGGGTAGGAGGTGTAGCCGCAGAAGCACTCAAGGGCTCGCTCCTTCTCGGAGAGGTGCATCGAGCCTCCGCATCTGCCGCAGAAGGCGTTGTCGTCATACCAGTCGTTGAGATGCTTGGCGGTATGCGCTGCGAACACTTGATGGCGCGGCTGTGACTTCTCTTCGCGCAGCGATTGCAAGCTGCGGAAGGAGAAGCCCTTGGGGGCCTCGAAATCGACGTTTTGCAGCAGGTAGTAGCGGCGATCGTCGATCATGAAAAGGTAGGTCATCGCGCGCTTGGTCTTCATCTCGGAAAAGCGTGGAAAATCGAGCTCTCCCTCGTCGCGAACCAGGATGTTGGACTTGACGATGGCCATGATGAAGTCATCTGGGGCCGGCTTGGCCTTGAGCGAGAAGTCGTTCTTGAAGACGTGCGGCGCGATATCCTGCAACATATCGATCTCCTTTGAAAACCGAGCGGCAGTGGAACCACTCGGTAGGGCGCTTTACACGCATACATGATAGCACGCGGCAACGCCCAACTCCGCCCGCGTTCGGCTCTCGAGAGTGCTGCAAGTTGACAAAAAGATAGAAGTTGTTGCTCAATCCGAGGACCTTCTGCTCCACATGAATATATAATGGGTTCAAAGACCTGAACGGGTCGTTTCAAACGGGTTTGTGCGCAGATGATATGGAGGCTCTAATGGGTAAGTTCGTAATCAGCCCCGCCAAGTCGGGAATCAAGTTCAACCTCAAGGCCAGCAATGGCGAGATCGTCGCCGCTTCGCAGGTTTACGCATCGAAGAAGACCTGCAAGATCGGCATCGACAGCGTTATCGCCAATGCTCCGATCGCGGCTCTCGAGGATCAGACCGAAGAGGGATATGCAATCGAGAAGCACCCGAAGTTCGAGCTCTATGTCGACAAGGCTGGCGAGTTCCGCTTCCGTCTGAAGGCCAAGAACGGCCAGATCATCGCTGTCAGCGAGAGCTACAAGGCCAAGAAGAGCGCCCTCAACGGCATCGAGAGCGTCAGGAAGAACGCAGCCGAGGGCAACATCGTCGAGGAAGGCTTCTAATTCTCCGATAAAGCTCGGTCAATGCAGCGAGGCGCCGCTTTTCGGCGCCTCGTTTCGTTTGCCATGGGGTGGGGGAGCGCATCCGTTCAAGTCTCAGGTTTTCCGAGCTATCCCCTCAGGAAGCCAAGCACCACGCGGTTGAATTCTCGCGGCTTTCTGTTCGCAACGAAGTGGTCTCCATCTATGAAGGCAAGCTGGCTGTCGGGTATGCTATCTGCGATCAGACGCGTGTGAGATTCCAGTATCATATCCTTCGTTCCAGCAATGACCAGGGTCTTTGCTCGAATTGCGCTCAGCTCATCCGGCTCGATGTTCGGGT
>JAFWGD010000127.1 GCA_017515355.1 Coriobacteriales bacterium | reverse complement strand
TAGCGGCCGAACGCCTTTGCTTTAGATGGGCTTTGCGCAGTGCTAGAGGTGGAACAGGCTCTGCCGCGGATGCTCGAGGAACCTCTCCATCAGATCCTCGATCTCTCCATAGAACAGGCAGTTCGCCTGGCAGTGGTGAACGCAGCTGGGCAGCTTGCCCTTCGCGGTGCGCTCCTCGCACAGGTCGCAGGCGTCTAGGGGCATCGGGAAGTACGTGTACTGCCAGTTGTCGATGTGCGCGAAATCCTTCCCCTCGTCCATCGGCCAGATGTACTCTGCGAGCTTTATGCCGAACTGCTCTCTGGGAAGGTTGTGCTCGCGTTTGCATGCGGTTTCGCAGGCGTGGCACCCAGTGCACCATGTGTAATCGATAAGAAGGCCCTTCGTCATGATCAGTCATCCTCCCTCGGCACGTAAGAATACGCTTCATCGCGAGTCCACTCGTTGTGCTCGTCGCCTGGCTCGACCTTGTAGATCTTGCAGAGCATGGTCTTGTAGTTCGAGCCTACGCCAGCGCGTCCCGCCTGCCATTTGAGCAGGTTGTTGATATCCATATCCCAGAGGCCGAAGAGACCCTCGTCGATGTCTCCCGGCTGCTCGGGGAGCCACCATCCGTGATCAGCCATCACGATGCGTGGGTCGATGATAGGTGTGATTTCGACCTTGCGCTTGCAGCGGCCGCGGTGGTTCTCGACCCACACCCAGTCGCCATCGGCGACTCCGTTGCTCTCAGCGGTTTTGGGGTTCATTTGGATTCTCGGCCACGGGTGGCGCGAGCGCAGCGAATCGATCATGCGATGCTCGCTGTGGAAGAAGAACCAACTGCGCGCCCCGGTGGTGAGGATCAGCGGATACTCCTCGAGAAGCTCCGGCGTGGAGACCGGGCCTGGTATCGGCTCCTCGAAGTAGGGGAGAGGCTCGAGTCCTACCGAGCTGTAATAGGTGGACCAAAGCTCGATGCGGCCGGTGCGCGTATTGAAGCCTGGCAGGCCGTCCGGGCGCAGCTTGCCGCTCTTGTAGCGGTAGTACTCGAATGGCTGGTATCCAGGGGCCAGCTCTTGGAAGTCCTCGTAGGTCATGTCGATGCCGCCGCAGTCCTTGATGACCGCAGAGAAGACGTCCTCGGTGCGCTCCCATGGCCACGCCTCTGGATCGAAGCGCTTGCCGAGCGTCATGTTGATCTCGACGTCGGAGCGCGTATCGCCCGGATCGGAGGCCCGGTTGATCGTTTCGCAGCGCTGGAAGCCGTCGCCGACGCGCAGGCCGACCTTCTCGGTGAAGGCCGAGACGGGCAGGACCACGTCTGCGAGTGCCATGATCGTCGGGGTCATGAACATGTCGACCGCCGCGATGAACTCCATCTTGTTGCATGCAGCGAGCGTTCGCTTGGGGTCGGGAGAGGTACACGCGAGGAAGTTGGTGGTCTGAATCCAGATGCCCGCCATCTTGTAGGGCTCGCCCGTCTCCATCTGCTCGATCCAGCGGTCGGTCGAGCACGCCATGATTCCCGCGTTGAGCAGGCCGTACTCGTGCATTCCGATGCGCTTGTCGATCATGTCCTGGTGCTTGCCCAAGATGAGCTCTTCGTAGCCCCAACCACCGACGAAGCGCAGGATCTCGGTTGGCATGACCATGCCGCCGGGGCGGTCGATCTGTCCTGTGATTACGAAGATCGCGAATGCGGCCTGGCTTGCGGGCAGAGCCTCCTTGGTCATGTCGAATGCTACGCCCCACTGCAGGATGGAGCCTTCGCTTTCGGCTATCATGCGCGCGGCCTTGGCGATCTTCTCCTTCGGGATGTAGGTGATCTCCT
>JAFWGD010000126.1 GCA_017515355.1 Coriobacteriales bacterium | reverse complement strand
CTCGGCTTCTTCGATCTTGTGCCATTAGATGCGCGCGAAATCGAGGAGGCGTTCACCCCAGAGGGAATCGTCGGGCGCATGTACCCATCCTTCGAGCATCGTGGAGAGCAGGTGGAATTTGCCACCGGCGTGGCCGATGCATTCTACAACTCGACTCACAAGGTGATCGAGGCGGGGACGGGAGTCGGCAAGTCGATCTCCTACCTGCTTCCCGCGGCTCTCTTCGCGAAGCGCAACAAGGTACGCGTGGGAATCGCATCGAAGACCAATGCGCTGCTCGACCAGCTCGCCTATCGTGAGCTGCCGCTTTTGAGCAACGCGCTCAAGGAGAAGACGGGGGAGGGCATCTCGTTCATAACGCTCAAGGGCTACGACCACTATCCATGCCTGCGCAAGCTCATGCGCGTCGCGCGCAATCTGGGCGAGGATGCCTCCGACTACGAGCTGAACGCGATCTGCTCGGTGCTCACCTCGATCCCACAGGCCACATGGACCGACCTCGATGCGCTCTCGCTGCTGTGGAACCAGTCGATACGCTCGAAGATCTCTTGCTCGACCGATGACTGCCTGCGCGGCAAGTGCCGCTACTACAACAAGAGGTGCTTCTTGCATGGAGCGAGACAGCGCGCGAATTCGGCGGATATCGTCGTCACCAACCACTCCCTTCTCTTCCGCGACATGTCGCTCGAGAAGAAGATCATGCCCGAGATCCGCTATTGGGTCGTCGACGAGGCACATGGCATCGAGGAGGAGGCCCGCGCCCAGAGCTCGTACTCGGTCTCCGCGATCGAGATGACGCAGCAGATCGGCAAGCTCACCGGACCCAACGGCTGCCTGAGCTCCATCGGCCAGCTCGCGCCGACGCTCGAGGGCGGCTCGCAGCTCATGCCCTGGGTCGTGAGCGCTGGAAACGGCCTTGCCATCGCCAATGATCTTGCGAGCAGGATGTTCAAGCTCGTGAAGGGGCTGCGCACCCACATTCCCGACACTCCCTATGCGCTGCAGGAGCTGTGGATCGACGAGAAGCTGCGGGATAGCGACGAGTGGCTCGACATCGTCGACCTTGGCACCGAAGTCCTCGAGAAGCTCGACACCGCGCTCAACGAGTGTGGCAAGCTCGCGGCGTTCTCCGAGGAGTTCGGCGAGCTGGATGAGCAGCGCGTCGAGCTCAACGCGACGCTGGGAAGCCTGCGCGAGACCCAGGAGGCGCTCTCGCTCATCCTCGATGGGACCGACCGCGATTATTGCTACCATGCGGTGCTCCACTCCGATGTCGACAAGCCCGGAGAGAGCCTGGTTGCATCGCTGATAGACGTAGGCCAGAAGCTGTCCGAGGCGTTCTTCCCCGAGGTCAACAGCGTTGTCATGACCTCGGCGACGATCGCGATCAGGGGATCCTTCGACAACTTCGCCGAGCGCATAGGACTCGATCGCATCGATGACGAGCTTTGGGATAGCTGTCAGCTCAAACCGGCCGAGGATTTCTATTCGGATATGCGGACGCTCATCGTCAGCGACCTTCCCGAGCAGCGCGATCCAGGCTACCAGCTGGCGCTGCACGACCTGATCCGCGCGGTCCATCTCGGAGTAGGCGGGGGAGTGCTCACCCTCTTCACGAACCGCCGCGAGATGCTCGATGCCTACGACGCGCTCAAGGCCGAGCTTGCCGAGGAGGGGATCGAGCTGCTCTGCCAGACCTCGGGAAAGTCGAAGAGGCAGCTCAAGGATGAGTTCACCGTCAAAGAAGATTCGTGCCTCTTCGCGTTGCGCTCATTCTGGGAGGGTTTCGACGCGCCTGGGCGCACCTTGCGTTGCGTGCTGCTCCCCAAGCTTCCGTTCAGCAGGCCCGACGAGCCGCTCTTCAAGGAGCGAGAGCTGCGCGATCCGAAGGGAGCGTGGAGCAAGTACTCGCTTCCGCAGGCTATCATCGACACGCGGCAGGCAGCGGGCCGCCTCATCAGGTCGAAGACCGACTCGGGATTCCTGGTGCTCGGCGACAGCAGGCTGCTCAACCGCGGTTACGGCAAGCTCTTCATCAAGGCGGTCTCGCCAACGTCTCCTGCGGTGGTGGCTGTTGACGAGATAGAGGGGGTCCTGCGCGGCCTTCGGCTGTAATCTATATTTGCGCTGCAAGGCGCGCTTCAAGCGATCAAGGAGGAACCATGAACATTCTCGTTTTGGGTAGCGGAGGCAGGGAGCATGCCATCGTCAGGTCAATCGTCAACTCGCCTAAGAGCGAGAAGGTCTTCGTGGCGAGCGGCAATGGCGGAACGGCGCAGATTGCGACGAACGTCAAGCTCGACCAAAACGACGGTGCGGCGGTCCTCCAGTTCTGCAAGGACAACGACGTCGAGCTGCTCGTGATCGGGCCTGAGGCTCCGCTTGTCGCCGGAGTCGCCGATCTCGTGCGCGATGCCGGAATCGACGTCTTCGGACCTGGCGCCCAAGGAGCCCAACTCGAAGGCTCGAAGCGCTTCTCGAAGGAACTAATGATGCAAGCGGGCATTCCTACGGCCACCTATGAGAGCTTCACCGACGAGGCTTCGGCGCTCGCGTACGTCGAGAAGGTCGGCGCGCCGATCGTGGTCAAGGCCGATGACCTCGCCGCCGGCAAGGGAGTCGTCGTGGCCTCGGAGCTCTCCGAGGCGCTCGATGCGGTCAAGGACTGCTTTGGCGGCAAGTTCGGCGAGTCCGGCTCGACCGTGGTCATCGAGGAGTGCATGACCGGCCCGGAGTGCTCGCTTCTGGCCTTCACCGATGGAATCGTCGTCGCTCCAATGGCCACGGCCCAAGACCACAAGCGCGCCCTCGAGGGCGACAAGGGCCCGAACACCGGAGGCATGGGCGTCTACTCGCCGGTGCCGATAGTCACCGATGAGGAGCATGCGGCCATGGTCGATGCACTCGAGAAGACCGTCGCCACGCTGCGCGAGCGCGGCATAGACTACCGTGGCGTCCTCTACGGTGGCTTCATGCTCACCAAGGACGGCCCGAAGGT
>JAFWGD010000125.1 GCA_017515355.1 Coriobacteriales bacterium | reverse complement strand
TGAAGATGTCGGCCATGCCACCGCCGAAGAAGTCGGAGAAATCGACCGACGAGGCCCCGAATCCGGAACCGTCCATCGTGCCGAACCTGTCGTAATGCGCGCGCTTCTGCTCGTCGGAGAGAACGTCGTATGCCTCGTTTACCTCTTTGAAGCGCGCCTCTGCGTCGGGCTCCTTGTTGACGTCTGGATGAAGCTCGCGCGCCTTCTGGTAGAAGGCCTTCTTTATCTCGGATTGGCTGGCGTTGCGGTCGACGCCCAGAAGTTCGTAGTAATCAGCTGCCACTTTGCTCGATAGCCCCTTAATCTTGAATCCTGCGCGCCTGGCCTAGGCGCGCGTCCGTTGCCTTTCTAAACCCGCTCAGGCTTCGTCCTCTTCTTCTCCGACTCCCATCGTCTTGTCGAGGAAGTCCGTTGCGCGCTCCACCGAGTCGATGACCTTCGAGTAGTCCATGCGCGTCGGGCCGACGACCGCCACGAGCCCCTCATGGGAGTCCTCGCCGTACTTCGCGGCGATGACCGAGACGTCGGACATCTCGTCGTCGACGTTCTCGTGGCCGATCCTGGCGGACACCCCATCCTCGGCGAGGAAGTCGTCGAGCAGGCGGAAGATCCGCAGGTCGTCGTCGAGAAGCCTGGCGAATCCGAGAGAGAGGCTCATCTTCTGCATCTCGGGCTTGGAGAAGAGCGCCTCGATGCCGTTGATGTGCAGCCTATCGCGCTCTCCCTCGAGCAGGCACTCGTCAATCTGGTCGATGAGGGTGATGAGGGCCTCCTGGCACGCGGGGTCGGAGATGAACGCGCGTTTCTGGATCTGGTCGCCGTGCGAAGGGATCAGCGTCGGGGAGTTGGGGTCGCCGCGCAGCACGAACTCGTCGTTGAGCAGGCGCTCGAGGGTGCGGAGCTCGTCTTGCGTCAGAGCCTGCTTGAGCTCGACCACCTTGTTGAGGACGCGGCCGTCCTTGACGACGAGAACCGCGATCACATGATGCGAATCCATCGAGATGAGCGAGATCTGGCGCAGCGTGAGCTTGCTGATGCGCGGCGCGATGACCAGCGCAAGGCAATCGCTGAAGCGATTGAGGATGCGCGAGGTCTCGTGGAGCACGGCATCGAGCTCGGCGGCGCTGTTCGCGAGGTCGGCGTAGGCTTGAGCCTCGCCCGAGTTGACGGGGCGCTCGGAACCCGGCTCGTCAGAGTGCAGCTCGTCGATCAGCTGGTCGACGAAGGCCCTGTAGCCGGAATCGGTGGGAATGCGGCCCGACGAGACGTGCGGCGAGATGACGTATCCGTCCTCCTCGAGGACGTAGAGCTCGTTGCGCACCGTTGCCGAGCTGATGTTGAAGTCGTAGTTGCCGACGAGGGCCTTGGAGCTCACCGGGGCGGCTGTGGAGATATACTCGTTGATGAGCGCGTTCAGAATGCGCCTGCGACGGTCGCTCAGCATCTTTGCCATCTCCTTCCCATGTCGGAAAACCTCTTTCAATGCAGCAAGTTTAGCAGTTTGAGCATGAGAGTGCTAAAGCCGCATGCGCTTTCTTTTTAAGCGAGGGGTTTAATTGCCTCAACGGGTTGCCCGCAGTTGGAGCGCTCGCCGCACGGCAATGCCACGTTCAGCAGCGCAAATCGGGTGCGCGCGGCGCTCTAGGCTAATATCTGCAGTATGGATCCAAGGTTTATCAGGAACTTCTCTATCATCGCGCATATCGACCACGGCAAATCGACGCTGGCCGACCGCATCTTGCAGACCACCGGCACGATCGAGGAGCGCGACATGGTCGAGCAGGTGCTCGACTCGATGGACATCGAGCGCGAGCGCGGCATCACGATCAAGTCGCAGGCCGTCCGCATCCTCTACGATGCGGCCGACGGCAACACCTACCATCTCAACCTGATCGACACGCCGGGGCACGTCGACTTCGCCTACGAGGTTTCGCGCTCACTCGCCGCATGCGAGGGAGCGGTGCTCGTCGTCGACTCCACCCAGGGCGTGCAGGCGCAGACCGTCGCCAACGCCTCGATGGCGATGAACGCGAATCTCGAGATCATCCCGTTGCTCAACAAGATCGACCTTCCCGCCTCTCAGCCCGACCACGTGCGCGAAGAGATCGAGGAGGGTCTCGCCATTCCCGCCGACGAGGCGATCCTGGCCTCCGCGAAGACCGGCGAGGGCATCGATGATCTGCTCGAAGCCATAGTCAACAAGATCCCCGCGCCCGTTGGGGACGCGAGCGCTCCGCTCAAGGGCCTGATCTTCGACTCGTACTTCGATGCCTACCGCGGCGTTGTCGCACTCGTGCGAATCGTCGACGGCTCTATCTCCAAGGGCCAAGAGGCCGCCTGCATGGCTACCGGAACCAAGTTCTTGGTCGAGGAGGTCGGCGTGCGCAGGCCCGCCAACACCCCGGTCGATGAGCTCGGAGTGGGCGAAGTGGGCTATGTGATCACCGGCCTCAAGGACCCCTCGCTCGTCAAGGTAGGAGACACCATCACCCTCGCGCGCAACGGCGCGGCCGAGCCGCTTCCGGGCTATCGCGAGGTCAAGCCGATGGTCTTCGCCGGCTTCTTCCCCATCGAGGGCGACCAATACCCCGAGCTGCGCGATGCGCTCGACAAGCTTTCCCTCAACGATGCGGCGCTCGTCTACGAGCCCGAGAACTCGCACGCACTGGGCTTCGGCTTCCGCGTAGGCTTCCTCGGACTGCTGCACATGGAGGTCATCAAGGAGCGCCTCGAGCGAGAATTCGACCTTGACCTTATAGCCACGGCCCCCTCGGTCGAGTACAAGGTCTACCTCACGTCCGGCGAGGTGCTCACCATCCACTCGCCCAAGGACTACCCCGAGCAGTCGAAGATCGAGCACATCGAGGAGCCCTACCTCATCGCCTCGATCCTTGTGCCGCCCGATTTCGTCGGCGCGGTCATGGACCTCGCGCAATTCCATCGCGCGGAGATCTCCAACATGCAGTACCTCTCAACCACCACGGTCGAGATGAAGTACGAGATTCCGCTCTCCGAGCTCATCATGGAGTTCTTCGACAAGCTCAAGAGCCGCACGAAGGGCTACGCGTCGCTCGACTACGACTTCCTGGGCTACAAGCCGTCCGAGCTCATCAAGCTCGACATCCTGCTCGCAGGCAAGCCCGTCGACGCGCTGAGCTTCATCGTCCATAAGGACAAGGCTTACGCACGCGGCAACACGCTCGTGCGCAAGCTCAAGGAGATCATCCCGCAGCAACTCTTCGAAGTGCCCATCCAGGCTGCCGTGGGAAGCCGGGTGCTCTCGCGCGTCAACGTCAAGGCGAGACGCAAGGACGTGCTGGCGAAGTGCTATGGCGGCGACATCTCCCGCAAGCGCAAGCTGCTCGAGAAGCAGAAGGCGGGAAAGAAGCGCATGAAGGCGATCGGCAACGTCGAGATACCTCAAGAGGCCTTCATGGCGATCCTCAAGGTCGATGAATAGCGTCGAGCTGATGCGCGAGCGCCTCAGCGCCAACAGGCTGCTGCTCGCGCCGATGGCAGGCTACACCGACGCGATCTTCCGAGGCATATGCAAGGAGTTCGGCTGCGGGCTAACCTGCACTGAGATGGTCTCCGCGCAGGGCATAGCCTACAACAACGACAAGACCCTCGATTATCTCGAGATTCCCGATTCCGAGGGCGATGCCGCGGTGCAGCTCTTCGGCAGCGACCCCGCAGTTATCGCTAAGCAGGCGGCGCGCGTCGAGGAGATGCTCGGCGGCAAGCTCGCGGCGGTCGACCTCAACATGGGCTGCCCGGTTCCCAAGGTCATCAAGAAGGGCGAAGGCAGCGCG
The DNA here is from genome assembly GCA_017515355.1 of Coriobacteriales bacterium. Lineage (GTDB taxonomy): Bacteria > Actinomycetota > Coriobacteriia > Coriobacteriales > CADBOM01 > RGIG5709. The sequence continues at coordinate 7,147 of JAFWGD010000125.1, read as the reverse complement.
CTGATGAAGGACGCTCCACGAGCCGCGCAGATCGTCTCGGTAGTGCGCGATGCCGTGAGCGTTCCCGTTACGGTGAAGTTCAGGCGCGGCTTCGAAGCCGGCGAGGACATCGCGGCTGAGTTCGGCCTCGCGATGCAGGATGCGGGCGCCTCGGCGTGCTGCGTCCATGGGAGGTTCGCCAGCGATTTCTACCACGGCAGCGCCAACTGGGACTCGATAGCCCGCGTGAAGGAGGCGCTGGAGATTCCGGTCGTGGCCAGCGGGGACCTCTTCGATCACCGCGCGATAGCAGACTGCCTCGAACAGACCGGCGCAGACGCGGTGATGGTCGCGCGCGGCGCAATCGGAAACCCGTGGATCTTCGAGCAGACGAAGGGCTTCCTCGAAACCGGCGAGGAACCCTCATCTCCAAGCCTCGAGGAGCGCCTCGATGTGGCGCGCACCCACGCGCGGCGCCTCGGCGAGCGCGACGCGCACAGCGTGATAAAGATGCGCTCATTCATCGGCGGATATTTCAAGGGGATGCCCGGCGCGGCGAAGATCCGCGAAGGCGCGATGCATTGCGATTCGATTGACGAATTCGAGCGCTATTTCAATGAGATCGAACGCGTCGCCATCGAACGAGGCTTTATCGACGGAGTGCGGCGATGAGCGCGATGTCGAGGCTGTTTTCCGCTCTCTATCTGCACATTCCCTTCTGCGTGAAGCGCTGCGCCTACTGCGACTTCGCCACCGAGGCGGTGCCGCGCGGAAGCGAGCGCATCGATGATTTCGTCGAGCGGATGGTCATCTCGATCCGCCGCGCAGCGAAGGCCGGGCTGCTCTCCGGCCTCGAGACGATCTACATCGGCGGAGGCACGCCAACCCATATCGGGCTCTCGAAGCTCTCCGAGATCCTCTACATCCTCTCGCTCTCGAAGGACATCGACGCCTCGATGGAGGTGACGATGGAGGCCAACCCCGAGTCGCTGACCGAGCAGATCGTCAAGGATGCGCGGGCACTGGGGGTCAATCGCCTCTCAATCGGCGTGCAGAGCCTCGATGACGGCGTGCTTGAAACGCTCGGCCGCGCACATGGCTCCAAGCGAGCGATCGAAGCGATCCAGCTTGCCACGAGCTGCCTCGACAACGTCTCGGCAGATGTGATCTGCGGGGTCATGGGCCAAAGCGACGAATCGCTCGTCTCTACGATCGAGCAACTCGTCGGACTAGGCGTGACGCATGTGAGCGTCTACCCGCTGACTATAGAGGAAGGCACCCCGCTCTGCGCGATCATCGAAGCAGGCCAGTTGCCCGAGGTCGACGAGGATGCGCAGGCGCGCCACATGGAGCTCGCCGCCAAAACGCTTCAAGCGCATGGCTTTACTCGCTACGAGGTGGCGAGCTACGCACTTCCCGGGCGCGAGAGCAGGCACAACTCGGCCTATTGGACCGGCAAACCCTATCTCGGACTCGGCTACGGAGCTGCGAGCATGCTCGATTCGTACGACCTCGGGGCACTGCTCGAAAGCGGAGCGCTCGACTGCTGGGCGGAGAGCATAGACTTCGAAGGGCTGCAGGAGAGGGCGGCGGGCTCGCATCGCACTCGGATCTCATTGGCAAGGGGCGGGCTGGAAGCCGAATTCCTCAGCGAACGGGAGTCCGCCTGCGAAGACGCCATGCTCGGCCTGCGCATGTCGCGCGGACTTCCCGAAAGCGCCCTGTCCCGTCTCACGGACGCATGTCCGGAACTTGCCGCCGCAATCGACGAGGCGCTGACCAAGGGGCTGGCCCAGCTAAACGGAGATGGCAGCGTCTCGCCCACCGCAAAGGGATGGCTGCTCGGCAACGAGCTCTACGGGCTTGTATGGGATTGCGCCCGATAGCGAAGGCGGCCGCATAAGCAGCCGCCCAGCCAATCGAGATCGAATCGCGCACGCAAGGCGCGCTTGCCGTCTCGCGCTAATCGTCTTCCTCGCCACCGCCGAAAACGATTCCGCCGGCGACGTCATGAAGCTCCTCGCGAGTCTCATGCCAGCACTCGGTCTTCGGCATGTCCGGGAAGTTGTCGGCAACGAAGACGGGGTTGAGCCCCTGCTTCTTCTGCGCCGTGTAATCGTCCAGAGCCTTGAATGCCCACTTTCCCAGTATCAGGATGACGACGATGTTTATGATCGCCTGGATGCCCATGAAGATGTCCGCGAGGTTCCATGCAAGAATCAGGTTCGACTGCGCTCCGAAGAAGACGACCACGCAGCATAGGATGCGGAACACGGTGAGGAGGGTCTTGTTGGTGGAGATGAACTTGAGGTTGGCCTCGGCATAGAAGTAGTTGCCGATCAGCGACGAGAACGCGAAGGCGAAGATCGCGACCGTCATGAAATGGATGCCGAAGTTTCCGAGCGCGTTGTACATCGATGCTTGGACAAGCGGCATGTTGGCAAGGGCAACCCCTTCGGCCGCTCCGCCCCATGGGGTCATGCCGACGTTGCCGGAGACGAAGACCATGATGATGACCGCGGAGCAGGTGCAGATCAGAATCGTATCGATGAAGACGGAGAGCGTCTGGACCAGACCCTGCTTGACAGGATGCGAAACGCTCGCAGCAGCCGCGGCGTTCGGCGCAGAGCCCATGCCCGCCTCATAGGAGAAAAGGCCGCGCTTGATACCCTGAACGATCATCGAGCCAGCGAAGCCGCCCGCTATGGCGCTGAAGTTGAACGCTTCCCTGAAGATCATCCCGAAGACCTCGGGCAGGGCACCGGCGTTCATGACCGCGATCACGACCGCCATGATCAGGTAGCCGATGGCCATGATGGGGACGATGACAGAGGTGAGGAAGCTGATGCGGTGCGTTCCTCCGAAGAGGACGAAGGCCATTACCACTGCGAGGAGCAGGCCGAGAGCCATCGGACCCATGGTGCTGGTCCAGTTGGGAACGTAGTGGATGATCGCGGAGCTCATGTTGTAGGTCTGCAGGCCGTTGAAGCCTAGCCCGAAGCAGAGGATCAGCGAGATGGCGAATATGACGCCTAGGGTTCGGCTGTGCAGCGCCTGCTGGATGTAGTACGCAGGGCCGCCTCGGAATTCCCCTTCACCGGAACGAACCTTCCAAATCTGCGCGAGCGTCGATTCGACGAATGCGGAAGCTCCATTGATCAGCGCCATCACCCACATCCAGAAGACCGCTCCCGGGCCTCCGAACGCGATGGCCGTCGCCACTCCCGCGATGTTGCCCGTGCCGACGCGGCTAGCCGTCGAGACCATCATCGCCTGGAACGACGAGACCGACTTCTTGCCGGCCACGTGCTTCTTCTCGGTGATGACCTTGAACATCTCCTTGATGTAGCGGAACTGAACCCCCTTCGTCCTGATGGTGAAGTAGATTCCAGTGCCGATGAGAAGGAACACCAGGAAGTAGGTATACATGTAACCGTCGATGGTGTCGGTTATGTTAACCAATGCTTCCATTGAAACCCCCTTTCTTTCAGCCGTTCCTGTCTAGAGCCGTTCCTGATTTATCGAATTGTACTGCGAATTGGCCTCCATGAGCTCGGCAATGCCAACATGCTCGTTTCGGAAGCGGGCGGCGGGATTGATCTCGGGCAGCTCCATCTCTATGGCATGGGCGGGGCATGCGTGTATGCAGGCGAGGCATCCGTTGCAGCCCAGGCCTGCAATCGAGTCGCGCTGGGCCCTGCCGTCCTTCAAGGCGATGCAGCCAGCCGGGCAGACCCGCGTGCATGTTCCACAGCCCACGCAGCGCTCCCCCACCATGTGCAGGAAGCCCTGCAGCGCCTCTCCGCTGTACTCGATTCCGAGCTCGAGGTACTCGGCGAATTCCGCGCGGTCAGCCTCGGTTGCGCGCTCTATGCGGCGCACCTTGCCGCGCAGGTCGGAGACGATCGCATCGAGGTTGCCCTCGATGCCCTTGTCCTCCATGCGCTGCCTGTCCATATCGAAGCCGGGCAGCCAGTTGTCGACCATGATGATCGTGGCGGTGTACGCCACCTCTTGGCCACGGGAAGCCATGCGGCTGCATGCCAGCTCGCTGCAGATGCCATGGCGGTTGCCGTAGGTGAAGACGAAGAAGAGGTAGCCTGTATCGAAGGTGGCCTCGCGCATGAATCGCTTCACCATCTCCGGAACATCGTAGCCGTACAGCGGCGCGACGATTCCGATGCGCTCCCCCTCGTAAACCTTGGAAGCATCGTGGATCGCCTGCGGGATGCTGCGCGCCTCATCGCGGAGGGCGGAGGCTATCTCGCGTGCTACATAGAGGCTGTTGCCCGTCCCCGAGAAGTAGAAGATCATGCCATCCCCCTTGAAGATCCCCTTCGATGCAATATGGTAGCCAATTTCCGCAGGCGAAGCGACGCAGCTGAAAAGGTTAAAAAACATTTCATTGAAGCCTTTCGGGCTTTGCGGGCGCGGTATAATCCTCGTGTAGCGTTCATCAACCGATTCAAGCGTGGCCGGTTCGGCCGCGAACCTAGACCCAGGGAGGACACATGGATATCCAAGATATGATCTCGATGCTTTTGGGAAGCGCTCAGAAGGAGCCCGACATTCTCTCGCAGCTCGTCGAGCATCCGTATTCGACGATTCGCGGCGTCACCGGCTTGCAGGACATCACTCGCGAGCAGGCCAGCCAGGTCGTCGCCGGAACCGCTGCGGCGGCTCGCGGCCAGCAGATCGACCTCGGCAACCTCGCCGGCATCGCCCAGATGCTGCTCGGATCGAGCGACAATAGCGTCCACAGCATGGCCGACATGCTGCTTGGCTCCGGCCACTCGGCTGGCGTCAACATGAGCCAGGGCGTTGGCGATGACATCCTCTCCAACATCCTCAGCCTCGGCGGCTCGCTCTTCGGCGGCTCGCAGCAACCCAGCGCCCAGAGCAACTACGACGCGGGCTATCAGGCTGGCTATGAGGCGGCCATGAAGCGCGGCGGCGGAGCGCAGCAGGGCGGCGGCCTCGACTTCGGAGACATCGCAAGCCTGCTCTTCGGCGGACGCTAGGAGCTGGAGGTCCCTGCAAAACCGCAGGTAAAAGCATATAAGGGCGGGCTGCGATCGTATGCGGCCCGCTTTTGCTGGCTGAAAGGCACGTGCTTTCAGCCGCACGGAAAGGAAGGGCAGACATGAAGAAGAGAACCCTCGCAATCGTTGCAGCAATGGTCATGGTGATGGCGCTTGCACTCGCGGCATGCAGCAGATCGCAACTCGGCGTAGAGACCGATGATACCGGCATTCACGCAGTTGCCGAAGGAACTGCCGAGGGCTCCGGCACCGGAAGCATCACCATCGCTCCAGAAGAGGGAATCTGCATCAACCATATCGTCGACAAGGGCTCCTTCCATGTGACGATCACCAACGTCGCCACTGACGAGGTCGTCTTCGACGGCGACGTCGAGGACAACATCGCCAACTTCATCGATGCAAACGGCGAGTTCGATGTTGTCATCACGGCAAACGATGCGCAGGGCAAGGTGGACATCATCGCCTACGACAAGGCGGCCCAGGCCGCAGCCGACTCGAGCCTCGATGATGCTCTTGGGCAAGGCGGAGTCGACCGCGAGGACACCGGACTCTAAAGCTCGCAAGGGCGCAGAACCGATATGCGCTGGATGTTTCGTCGCGAAACACGCCCAATTGAAACCGGGAGCCGTTCGAATCATCGAGCGGCTCCCAGTGCTTTTGGGCTAAAATGAATCTGTATGGCATCGATTGGAACCTAATGAGAGGAGTAGCGGTGAAGAAGCTTCTTATCGTCGCATCATGCGTAGCGCTGCTGTGCTGCCTGGGTCTCGCGGCCTGCTCGGGCGGATCGTCCGAAGAGGGAGAGGGCGAGTCCGAGATCGCGAACCCCTGGACCGATGCGGAGAGCGCCGAGGAGGCCGCAACCGTAGCCGGTGTGGAATTCCAAGCTGTCGAGGCTCCTGAGAGCTGGCTTGGAGAGCCTGTGTCAGTGAGCTACCGCGCAATGAAGGGCCTGGTCGAGGTCACCTATGAGTATCCCGCTGCGAACATCGTGGTCCGCAAGGGAGTCATCGACGAGGAGAACGCCGGTGACGTCTCCGGCGACTACAACGAATATGCGGCGGAATGGGACGCAACCCTCGATGACTTGGGACTCAGCGTGAAGTGCTTCGGCCCTGCTCCCGATAAAGCCGCTAAGGTCATCTGGACAAATGGCGATTACGACTATGCCGTCATGGCCATCGCACTTGGCGGCGAGGAGGACTTCGGCATTCCGGCTGCCGACCTCGCAGCCTATTGCTCTGCGTTGAAGTAGCGCTCGAATTCGCAAATCGCAAATCGCAAGCAAAGGAGGCTCTGCAAAGCTGCGGGCCTCCTTTGCTTTGCTCCTGAAATCCGCTCGATTTGAACCCTGGTTCCGCCGCACAACGCAGGCTTTTGGAGTATTCTTGTATTTGTTGGAAAACCACGCGAAACAGCAAGGTCGCGCGGGCAAATTCGAATAATGGGAGATTTGGAGGTTACTTGCTATGTCTGGTTTCAGTAAACGCAAGATGATCGTCGTCCTGTGCGCATGCTTCGCACTGGTCGGAGCCCTCGCGCTGGCGGGATGCTCTGGTGGCCAGGATGCCAGCAAGACCGCATCGGGCGAGAACGTCGCCGATGTCACCGTAAACCCCGGCACGCTGACGATTGCCACGGGCAACCCCGCTTGGCCGCCGTATGTCATGAATGATGCTCCGGAGTCCGGAGAGGGCTTCGAGGCAGCCGTCGCCTATGCAGTCGCCGAGAAGATGGGCTTCAGCAAGGATCAGGTCGTCTGGGTCCGCACCGGATTCGATGAGGCCATCACGCCTGGTGCCAAGGACTGGGATATGAACATCCAGCAGTTCAGCGTCACCGAGGAGCGCAAGGCAGCCGTCGACTTCAGCTCGCCGTACTTCACGCCCTCTCAGTCGATCGTAGTCGATGCCGCACCTGGCCACGACAAATATGCGAACGCAACGAGCCTCGCTGAGCTCGGAGATGCCGTTCTCGGCGCCGAAGCCGGCTCGACCTCCTACACCTGGGGCATGGATAAGGTCAACAAGAACATCCAGGTCTTCAACTCCAACGCCGATGCGGCAGCCGCCTTCAACGCCGGCCAGATCGACGGCCTGATCCTCGACACGCCGACGGCCGTCTAC
>JAFWGD010000124.1 GCA_017515355.1 Coriobacteriales bacterium | reverse complement strand
TGCCCAGCCCGCCGTGACCGCCCTTGGCGACGATGACGCGCTCGCCGTGCTCGGTGAGGTCGGCGATCTGGATGCCAGCCTCCTTGGTCTCTACGTCGTACTCGCGCACGACAGTGCCCAGCGGCACCTTGAGGATCAGATCCTCTCCATCGGCGCCATTCATCTTCGAGCCCTTGCCGTGCGTTCCGCGCTGGGCCTTGAAGTGATGCTTGAACCTGTAGTCGACAAGCGATGAGAGCGTCTTGTCGGCCTCGAGGATCACATCTCCTCCCCTGCCGCCGTCGCCACCGTCGGGCCCGCCCTTCGGCACGTGCGCCTCCCTGCGGAAGGACATGCACCCTGCACCGCCGTCACCAGCTTTGACGAATATGTGCGACTGATCCAAAAACACGCGTTTACCTCCAGATATAGCAAAAAGCCCGGCCTTCGCAACGCAACTGCATCGCAAGGCCAGGGCTTCTCAGTCCAATTGAAGGCTTAGCCTTTACGACTAAACCTCAGCAGGTCGAACGTGAACCCTGCGCTTGTCTCCGCGGGTGAACTCGACATGCCCGTTGACAAGCGCGAAGAGGGTGTCATCCCCGCCGCGACCGACGTTGTCGCCAGGATGGAATTTGGTTCCGCGCTGACGGACGATGATGGTTCCGGCCTTTACGTACTCGCCTGCGAAGCGCTTGACGCCCAGACGCTTTGCGTGGGAATCGCGACCATTGCGGCTCGATCCAAGTCCCTTTTTATGTGCCATTTCTCTGTCCTAACTCTTCAGTGAAAGCCTCGCGAACGGGCGCCTACAGGGCAGCCTGGATCGCGTCGATGATGTCAGCCTTCTTGGTGATTCCCTTGATGTCGATCTCCTTCTCGGCAGCGAACTCCTTGAGCTGCGCGACGGTCATCTTGGCGAGATCGATCTCGGCCTCTGCAGCCTCTGCGACCTCTGCCTCAGCCTCGGCGGCAACTTCCTCGACAGCCTCTACGGCCTCGACGGGAGCCTCGACCTCAGCCTCGACCTCGACGTCCTCGACAACCTCTTCGACCTCGACCTTGGGAGCCTTGACCTTCTTCTCGAACTTCTCGGTCTCGCAGCCAGGTGCGGAGATCTCGGTGATGAGAACCCTGGTCAGCTGCTGGCGATGGCCCTTGGTCCTCTTGTAGTTCTTGCGCTTCTTGAACTTGAAGATGATCGCCTTGTCGCCCTTGAAGTGCTCAACGACCTCGCCGATGACCTCGGCCTTTGCAAGAGTGTCGGCATCGGTGATGATGGTGGAGCCGTCGCAGATGAAGATGATCTCGAAGGCAACCTTGTCTCCAACCTCGGCAACAAGCTTTTCGATAGCGATGGTGTCACCAGCGGAAACCTTGTACTGCTTGCCACCAGTGCGAATTACTGCATACATAGTCGTTTAACCCTTCAAATTGTTTCCAACATACGCGAACCGTTATTGTATCAGCGGTGCGGAGCCCACCGAAGCAAAAGGCCGCTTTTCCGTCGTTTTCGTGCCGTTTTCGTGTTTGAACGGCACTTTTGCAACTGCAGAATCAGACGAATCTGCAGAACTTGCGCTTTCCAACCTGCAGAACCGCGCCAGCAAGCCTGGCGGGCTCGACGTTGTAGGATTTGGCCTCGAGCTGCTCGCCGTCGATCTTGACGCCACCGCTGTCGATGAGCCTGCGGCCCTCGGAAGCGCTCTGGGCGAACTTGATCTGCGCCATGACCGCTGGGAGGTAGACCAGCCCGTCATCATTGAGCGTGAACTCGAAGGCGATCTCGTCGATGTCCTCGGGGATATCATGCTTCTTGAAGACGCGGTCGAAGGCCTCCTCGGCATCGGCTGCGGCCTGCTCGCCATGGTAGAGCTCGACGATGTTGCGGGCGAGCTTGCGCTTCATCAGGTTGGGATGCAGCTCGCCAGCTGCGAGACCAGCCTCGATCTGCTCGATCTCATCGACCGCGATGGTCGAAGCGAGGCGGAAGTACTTGCTCATCAGCTCATCGGGGATCGACATGACCTTGCCGAACATGTCGGCCGGCTCATCGGTGAGTCCAACGTAGTTGCCATAGCTCTTCGACATCTTCTGAACGCCATCGGTGCCCTCGAGGAGCGGAAGAGTCAGGCAGACCTGAGGCTCCATGCCGAGCTTCTCCATCAGCTCGCGACCTGCAAGCAGGTTGAAGAGCTGATCCGAACCGCCCATCTCGACATCTGCCTTGACCATCACCGAGTCGTACGCCTGCAGCACCGGGTAGAGGAACTCGTGCAGGGCGATTGGCTGCTGGTTGCTGTATCTGTTCGAGAAGTCATCGCGCTCGAGGATGCGCGCGACGGTGAAGTTGCTCGTCAGCTTCATCAGACCGGTGTAGTCGAGCTTGCCGATCCACTCGGAGTTCCAGACCAGCTCGGTCTTCTCCGGGTCGAGGATCTTGAATGCCTGCGCGACGTAGGTCTCGGCATTCTCCTTGATCTTCTCGACGGTCAGCGGCGGACGCGTGGAATTGCGGCCCGAGGGGTCGCCGATCAGCGCGGTTGCATCGCCGATGATGAGCACGACGTTGTGGCCGAGGTCCTGGAACTGGCGCATCTTGCGCAGCGGGACGGCGTGGCCAAGGTGCAGGTCGGGCGCGGTGGGATCGACGCCGAGCTTGACCCTCAGCGGGACCTTGCGGTCGAGCTTCTCCTTGAGCGCCTTGATCGGAATGATGTCGGAGACACCACTGGAAATAACCTTCAATTGCTCTTCTGTAGACAGCAACTCGAACAACTCCTAACAAGCGGTTTGACCGTTGCGCGCCAAAAGTGCGCGCAGAGGGTTAGTCTACCATCAATCTCGCCATATAGCTGGGGATATGCAAGGCGAGAGGGCGAGCGCGCGGTGCGTCTAGCTGAACTGCTCGACGCGCGTGATCCAGGCGTTTCCAAGCTCGGGGAGAAGCTTGGCGAGCTCTGCGCAGAAGAGGTCGGGGCGAAGCGAGCCCTTCCCTTCCGTGAAGGTGGCCATCTCGAAGCGCAGCGAGCCATCTGGGGCGCGCTCGAAGGCGGGCACGTTCTCCAGCAGCCCCTCGAATCGGACGATCTTCTCCTTCTTCTTGCGCACCACGACGATCTGTCCGATGCCCAGGAGCTCGTCGAGGGCATCCTGCGCCTGCTCGAAGCTGGCATCGCAGCTCGCGAAGACGCACTCGTAACGAGAGCGCGGGAGCTCCTCGGTCAGCGACTTGTCGCCAGCCGCCACGTATTGCGCGCCGAGGATGCGCATTCCCCTGGGCAGCACGCCTTCGAAGGATGCAAGCACCTTGGGCACCGGCACGTAATCGGTCAGCAGCACATCAAGGTACTCGTCGATGCTGGCGATGCCCACGCCAAGCGCCCAGCCGAAGGCGGTGCGCATGTGCGGCGAGAAGCCCTGGCTCACTGCGAAGGGCAGACCAGCGCGCCTGATGCAGCGCTCCATACAGCGCACGACTTCGAGATGCGAGAGGTAGCGCAAACGCTCCTCCTTGGTGTAGTTGATCCTCAGCCGGAAGGTCGTCGCGTCACTCACGGGTGCCTCCCAACGCTATGTCTACGCCGAGATTGGTGCAGACGCCGCAACCGGTGCAGCTGGTGAACGTGCAGTCGGGCGTGGTGATTCCCTCACTCGCGCGATCGTACTCGAGCTTGAGGAAGCGCTCCTCGACGCCGCAGGAGATATGTGACCACGGAAGCGGACCGCCTGCCTCGAGGTTGCGCGAAGCGAGCCCCTGCATGTCGATGCCCGCCGCCTCCGCAGCTTCCAGCCACCTGTCGAGAGAGAAGATCTCGGTCCATGCGTCGAAGATGCAACCCCTGCGCCACGCCTCTACGACGAGCTTTGAAAGGTTGCGCCCTCCACGCGCGAATGCGCCCTCTACCAGCGAAGATGATGGATCGTGCCAGTTGAAGTCGATGCCCTTGTGCAGGTGGCTATGGCGTATGAGGTCGACTCTGCGCTGAGCTTCCGCGGCATCGATCTGCCCGCACCATTGGAAGGGCGTCGCGGGCTTCGGGATGAATATCGCAACCGAGATAGTCATGCGAACGTTGCCGCGCTGGTTGTCGGGCACGCAATCCTTCGCGTAGGCGTACGCCCTGTTGGCGAGCTGCGCGATTCCGCGCACATCGTCATCGGTTTCGAACGGCAAGCCGATCATGAAGTAGAGCTTCAAGCGCCTCCAGCCCGCATCGAACGCGGCGGAGATGGCTTGGAAGAGGTTCTCCTCGGTGACGTTCTTGTTGATGATGTCGCGCAGGCGCTGAGTGCCAGCCTCGGGCGCGAACGTCAAGCCGCCCTTCTTGGCCCCGGCTACCAGATGCGCCATCCTCACGCCGAATCCGTCAAGGCGCTGCGAAGGGATCGAAACCTGGATGCCCTGCCCGTCGACCGCGCTGTTGAGCCTGCGCAGGATCTCCTCTATCTGGGAGTGGTCGGTCGATGAGAGCGACGTGAGCGAGACCTCGTCGTATCCCGTGCACGCCAACCCTGTCAGCGTTGCCGAAACCACCGAGTCGGCGCTGCGCT
>JAFWGD010000123.1 GCA_017515355.1 Coriobacteriales bacterium | reverse complement strand
TCCGGCTGGAGAGGCGTCGGGATAGGAGTAGGTGAAGGCGAGCATCCACTTGGTCGGGGCCCTCTTCCCCTTGATCGTCCCGACGAACAGCGAGCTCTCCTTGGAGACGATCTGGTTCTTGGTGTCGATGTAGGTGGTGTAGTCGCTCTCCTTCGGAGCCGTGTAGGTGAAATCATCGTAGTCGATCTCGGCAGACCTGAGCGCCGATTTCAGCGCATCCGATGTGGAGACGAGCGTCTTGAAGTCGGACTCGGGATATCCGAGGATCTCCATCGAGGACATGTAGTAGACCTGGACGACCTTGCCGTCCTTGTCGAGAGAGACCTTGATGGTGGGCGCGTTGACGAGATTGGTTGTCGAGCCCTGCGGCGAATACACGAAGGTGACCCTGCGTGTAACGTTTCCGTCGTTGACGTTCTCGGTTGAGCTGGTCTGGTAATTCTCGCCGAGGAAGATGCCCACCTCGTCGCTGGTGGAGCCGAAGAGCTGGCAGAGCATGGGGATGGATGTTGTCAGTTCGGATTGGCTCGGCACGACGGGAACAACGTCTGCGTCGTCGATGTCGGAGATGTTGATACCCGAATCGGCCTCGCGCGCCTTGTCCTGATCCTTGAGGTAGAGGTAGCCGGCCACCGCGAACGCCAAGATGATCAGCAGCACGATGATGATGCCGGCGATGTACTTGCCCTTACTGGGCGAATCCTTCTTCTTCTTGTTGTCTCCGGGGATCACGAAGAACTGCGAGCTGGACGGATCGAGGGTGGCCTTCGCCTTCTCAGCATCTGCAGCGCGTTGGGCGGATGTGTCCTCGATGGGAAGCGGCGGCGTGGGAAGGGGCTGTTCCTGAGGTGAGATGGTTTGCGAGAACGTTGCCGAATCTGGCTGCGAGAAGAAGCCGCTGGTTCCAGGATCGCTGGTAAACCCGTTGTTGCCATTGTTCTGGAATCCGTTGGAACCCGGCATTCGGAAGCCTCTCGCAAATCAGCGAATCGATCGCTCGATTCATTTCCACCGCTCATTCGATTCTACAATAAGAAATCGCGACTGGGCGTCTCCATTTTGCCGACTTCGGGAAAGGGGCTAGGCCGAGTTGGCGCAAGAGGGCTCAGCAGACTTGGATGAGGCACTGGGCGAGGGCGTCGATGAGCGCGATGTTGTCATCGTCTCCGCGCACGGGGACCTTGAGGCACCTGCGCGACAGCTCCAGGCCCTCGAGAGGATCGAGCGCGATTCCGAAGTCTCGCTTGAGAATGGCGCGCGCCCTATCGGCGTCGGAGATCTCGACGAGGACGAAATCGGAAGCGCTCTCGAATACCTTGCAGCTGGAGAGCTTGCGAAGGCGTTCTACGAGGTAGCCTCTGCGCATGAATAGCGATCTCTCGAAACCCTCGAACTTGCCAAGGTTCTCGCAAATCTCCACGCCTATGGCCTGCGTGATGGTATCGACCGGGTGGTATGTGAGATCGGAGCGCACTTTGCGCGCTATCTCGGGCGAGGCGATGCCGTAGGCGATCTGGAAGCCGGCAACCGGATGCGCATAGGTCAACGAGCGCACCACGCAGAGGTTGGCATGGCTGCCGACAAGCCTTGCGGCGGTGCGTGGCGCGGCCACCGCGAGCGTCTCGTCGACGACGACAACGGCATCGGTACGCTGAAGCAGCCTCTCGACGAATCCCAAGTCGAGGGCGTCTGCCATCGGGTCGCCGGGGTTGGAGATGAAGATAGCCATCGGATCGACCTCTTCGGCCCTGGCGATGAATCCGTCTTCGTCGATGGAGAGGTCATCGCGACGCGGGTAGCTCTCGATGCTCCTGTTGAGGATCGTCGCGTGCACCAGGGCGCAGGTCTGCGCTCCCCCATCGAGCATGATCCCGCGTTCGAGATTCCCATAGCAGGTGACGAGCGAGAAGATCAGCTCGTCTGGAGCGTTGCCCACGATCAGGCAGTCCGCGTCAGCACCCGACATCTTGGCGGCTTCGGCGCCGACAAGGCGCGGCAAGGCAGTGGCGACCGCCTCTCGAAGCCTCGAGTCGCCCGTGCCGAGCTCCTGCTCTCCGGACTTCTCGAGCTTGGCTATCGCAGAATTCAGTATGTCCGTCGAAACGAATTCGGGAACCATGGACCCTTGCATCGTCGCTCCTAAACCGCTGTCAGTCCGAGCCTTCGTCACTGAATCAAGATCTTGTGCGGCACGTTCTCGAGCGCGATGTGCAGGTATGCCGAGATAGCGCCGTTTGCGCTGTCGACCTTGATCGGCAGCTCGATCGTCTTGTACTTGCCGCCGCCCAAGCTGAGCCTGATCACCGCGTCGTTCTTGCCAGGATACTCCTTGAACGTGCTGTTGATCGCCCTGACGACATCGGCGTTCACGGCATCTTGTGGCAGCTCGACGATCACCTTCTTGCCGAAATCGAGCTCATTGACTGCGCTGACCCTTATCTGCACGCCGCGGTCGCTGCGGTCGTAGCGGCCCTTCACCTTGACGATGCGCTCCTCGGCGAGCGCGGAGCCGAAATTGCCATAGACCTTCGGGAAGACTATGCAGGGCACCGACCCATCCATGTCCTCGAGCGTGAATACCGCCATCCTGTCGCCGTTCTTGGTCGTCTTGAGGGCGAGATCGGTGACCATACCTGCGATGAGGATGTCACGGTCGGTCGGAATCGAGCGCGCGCTATCGTAGGAGGAGCCGCCGATGACTTCCTGCTCGTCATCGTCGCCGTCATCGGTAGAGGTCAAGTCGAGAAGGCTGAACTCGGAGATCTCGTCGAGCTCTAGCTTGTATGGGCTCAGCGGATGGTCGGAGATGTAGAATCCCATAACCTCCTTCTCGAGGTCGAGCTTGACCTTCCTGTCCCACTCGATGTTGTCTGGCTTCGGGATATCCTCCTCGAAGCCTCCTGTGCCATCAGAGTCGTCGAACATGTCGAACATCGACACCTGGCCGAGCTCGGCATCGCGCT
>JAFWGD010000122.1 GCA_017515355.1 Coriobacteriales bacterium | reverse complement strand
TCTGCGATCTTGTCGATTGCCATCTTCGCGGTTCCTTCCTTTCTCTATAGGTCGGCGATATCTTCGTTGCAGCAGATGATCACCTTGAGGTTGTTCATCTTGAAGTACTCTTCGAATGCCTCCACTGCGTTGTCGAGTGGGAACACTGCGCCGGTGAAGTCCTCGAGCTGCATGCGCTTGAGCATCTGCAGGGCACGCGGGAAGCAATAGGGAGCGACCTTGGTGCCGGTGATCGTGACGTTGCGCGTGTAGAGCACGTCCTGGATGTTGAGCGGCATCTCATATTCGCTGTTGTACATGCCGAGGTAGAGGATCGTGCCGCCCTCGGCGACGATCTGCAGCGGAACCTCGGTGCACTTGCTGTTGCCGGTGACCTCGACAACGACGTCGAATCCGAGGCCACCCGTGATCTTCATCGACTCCTCGACCACGTCGGAGTTGAATGGGTCGATTGCGTAGTCGGCTCCGGACTTCTTGGCTAGCTCGCGGCGCTTCTCGATCGGCTCGATGATCGTGAGGCTCGTGGCGCCGCGCATCTTGAGGACCTGCAGCGTGAGCTGACCGATCGGGCCGCCGCCCTGAACGGCCACGCGGTTGCCCACCATCACGTTGCACTTGTCGACGGCGCGAACCGCGATCGAGGTGGGCTCGAGCATGCATGCGGTGCGCAGCGTGATGTCATCGGGGATCTTCCAAACCTGGCTCTCGTCCCACACGACGTACTGCGCATAGCCGGGGGCGGTGCCCTCGTCGATGAAGTGCTTGCAGAACTCGGGATGGCCGTTCTGGCAGTGGTAGCACCAGCCGCAGGGGCGCAGGAAGTTGCCGGCAACCCTGTCGCCGATCTTGAGGCCCTTCGTCTTCACTTCGGGCCCCATGTCGACGATGATGCCCGAGATCTCGTGGCCCATGCCATAGGGGACTTCGCGATTGAAGCAGTTCATCGCGACGTGCGGGTCGGATGCGCAGATGGCGCAGTATGCGATCTTGATCTTGACCTCGGTGGGGCCGCAGACCTGCGGCTCGTCGACATCGAGGATCTCGATGATGCACTTCTTGTCCGGGTCGGTCTCGCGCAGATCGCCTGGACGCGTAACAGCTAGACTCTTCATCTCTCAACTTCCTTAGAATGCCTGGTAGATTGCCGTTTTTTGCTGAGCGGCGATTAGATCATGATGGCCTTGAATCCGCCATCGACGACCATGATCTCACCGGAGATGTAGTCAGATGCTGGGCTCGAGAGGAACACCACCGCGCCCATGAGGTCGAACGGGTCGCCCCACACTCCGTCGTTGCACAGAGGGATGCGGTCGCTGACCTTGTTGAAGAGCGAGGGATTGGCCTCGCGGATCGTGTCGTTCATAGCAGTGGCGAAGAAGCCAGGGGCGATGGCGTTGCAGGTGATGTTGTACTTGCCGAGCTCGGCTGCATAGGAGCGCGTGAGACCGACGATTCCGTGCTTGGCGACGGTGTAGGCCGTTGCGTTGAGGTCGGCAGAGAACGAAAGCGCCGATGCGATGTTGATGATCTTGCCGCCACCCTGCTCGGCCATCACGCCGGCAACGATGTGGCTGAGGTACTGGACGGCCTCGAGCTGCAAGTCGACGACCTTCTTCCACTGGTCATCGGGGAAGTCGATCAGCGGAGCTGCGAAGTTGCGCCCTGCGTTGTTGACGAGGACGTCGATGCGGCCGAACTGCGCGAGGCACTCGTCGACGCACTGCTGGCGATAGATCGGGTCGGTGAGGTCGCCCTGGCAGAAGCCGACTTTGCGGCCATTCGCCTCGACGGCGGCCTTGACTTCGGAGATGTCATCGGTGAAGTGGGGGATGAAGATGTCTGCGCCAGCTTTGGAAAGCGCGATCGCGTAGTACATTCCCAGGCCCTGGTTGGCGCCGGTGATCATCGCCACCTTGTCCTTGACTGCGAACATGTCCATCGAGAACGACATCGGGTCTCTGTTCATTGCTTCATCTCCGTTTCTGTGCTGGCGACAGCCGATTTCCGATGCTGGAATGGTTGCGAAATCGGTCAGTTTCGCCTCTAATGTCTCGAACCCTTTAAGTTTACCCCATAGAGTTGTCCGAAACGGCGAGGTTGATGCAGGATTGCCCAGTGTCCGCGTTTTGAGGCAAGCGATGCGGCACCGGTGCGCATTGCGAGCTAGAATGGGAATATGGTTTCAGAGGTAACACATAGGGTTATGCAGGCGAATAAGCGCAAGGACACCAAGCCCGAGCTGCTTGTTCGGGCGCGCTTGCGTGCGGCTGGGCTTACTGGATATCGCTTGCAGTGGAAAGTGCCTGGGCGCCCCGATGTGGCGTGGCCGGGAAAGAAGGTCGCGCTCTTCGTCAACGGATGCTTCTGGCATCGCTGCCCTCACTGCAACCTCTCGCTGCCGAAGAGCAACGTCGAGTACTGGCAGGTCAAGTTCGATCGCAATGTTGAGCGCGATGCGGCCAACCTCGAGGCGCTCGAGGCCGATGGCT
>JAFWGD010000121.1 GCA_017515355.1 Coriobacteriales bacterium | reverse complement strand
TAGGACGATGGCCCTTGACTCCGCTTGCCTTCTCCTTATAGACCTTCTCGCAACCGGCATCCTTCAAAGCATCCACCTGAGCGTTCAGGTTCTGATCCGCTGTCGATATCCTCGCATAGCCGATTCTGCCCATACTAACCTCCGAAAACTCAGTGCGTTAATGTTTCTCGTATTTTGAATTCTACATGGGTTTTTACACGAATGCAACACGCAAAGAAAGGAGCGCCTTGGCCCTTAGGGAAAACAGCTATAGCTTTTAGATTAGAGGATGTGTCGCATCGCAAGCGAAAGCACGGTGGGCGCCCATGCCGCGAACGTCTACGGACAAGCGGCGAGTTCGGCAGCGAGCGCATCGACGCCGACCCAGCGTGTCTCTGCCACCTCATCTGGATCGAAGGAAGGTTCGCTTGCGCAGCCTCCGATGAGCACATGATCGTATTCGTGCTCGCAGATCCCGTTGTCGAACGGGGCGCGGTAGATGAAAGCGCATAGCTCGTGTAGATCGATAGCTTCGCACCCGAGCTCCTCTTCCACGCGCCGATACGCGGCGGCAATCGTCTCCTCCCCTTCCCGTGGGTGTGAGCAGCATGTGTTCGCCCAGAGCCCAGCCGAGTGATACTTGCCAGCAGCGCGCTTCGCCAGCAATAGCTCGGGTCCAGCTTCCCCATCTTTTATGAGCACGACGGAGAAGGCCCGATGCAGCAAGCCCTCCGTATGGGTCTTCATCTTCGTGGCTGTGCCGATCTTTCGGTCGAGACCGTCCACCAGCACCAGCACGTCATCGCGGGCGGGGTCTTCGACCATCCTTCTGTCCGTCTCCATATCCATCTCCCGAATCCAAGGGCTCGTAAGTGAATCATCTTCTCGCATCCATTGTAATACCAGGCAGGCAGGCCTCGTTTCTCAAATCGCGCAAGAAGGCATCCACGTTGCCCCCATGGCATCTCGATATCACGCATTTTTGGTTATAATCTACTTGGTTTTCAAAAAAGGAACGTGGAGGTCATCATGAACGATTTCGAAGAGCCCTGGGAGATTGATCCGACTAAAAACGACTATGAGCCTGCACGTTCGCCTGAAGACGATTTATATTACAAGCTCTTCAATGAGGATGACGACAGACCCTTCTATGAGCTCGGGACGTATGTCATAGACGAGGAGGATCTGCCGCCAAAGGAGCCCACTTACCACCTTTGCACAGATGCGTACAACGATCTCAACGCGGGTCTGATCCTGCTCGAGGAGGACGAAGTCGACGAAGAGCCTGTGCGCCACAAGGAAGAAGAGCCCGATATCAATTTGATCTATGGGTTCTACGAGGAGAGCGAATTCTACTAAGAGCAGATTCTAATCAACGATCGCCTGAGAGGGTCGCCAGAATAAGGCGGCCCTCCTTAGTCTTTGAGCAGGCTATCCTGAAGCGCTTGGATCTCACTTGCCGTAGGCGAAGTCACGGTTATCTCTTCTGACACAGGAAGCGGCGCCACCAATTCGGTGACCGTATCCATATCGTTCGCCTTATAAGCCGCTTCTATTTGCGCCAACATACCGGTTGGCAGCGAGGCGCGGACGCGGATGTATTTTTCGCCATCGCGGAACAGAAAGCCGAATGTGGTTTCATTGGCATCCCATACGATGCTCTCGCCAGGAGCATCGAAGACTTCCTGCATCG
>JAFWGD010000120.1 GCA_017515355.1 Coriobacteriales bacterium | reverse complement strand
CGCGAGAGCGAGTTGGGATCCATGAAGATCGGATCGGTCAGCCTCTCGAGCATCATCCTCCCGCGCTCGAATGCCGAGGTCGTTGTGAAGATCTCGTTGTCGGCGTACTTGCAGACCTCCGCGATGTCGAGTGCGCCGTGGAGGAATTGGAGGACCATGATGCGCCTGTTGCGCGTTGCGCCAGGCAGCTCGAGGTCGAGAATCTCGCGCCCGTCGATCGGCTCGGTGAACCTGATGCGGAAGTGCTCGAGGGGGCAGCCGATGTTGACCATGTACATGCCGCTGGTCGTGGCCTTGTCGTGAACCTCGATCGAGGTGACGCGATTCGCGCCGACGAAGGTGTAGGGGCCGAGGATCGCGATCTCGTCATCGACGACTATCTCGGTGGCTCCGCAGAGGTATTGCACCGCGTACAGCGTGCCGTTGGGAAGCCTATCGCAGAGCAGGCCCGTGTGGATCTCATAGCGCGGATTGGCGGGGTCCACCTCCGCGGTATCGTAGGTGCCGGGTATGTTGTAGAAGCTGTTTCCGCAGGTCAGCAGCGCATTCTCGCCGATGTCGACCAAGCTCTCGGAGATGTAGACGCTCCTGAGCGCGGTCTCGAAGAACGCCTCCTTGCCAATCGAGGCCAGGCTCTTCGGGAAGGTGCAGCTCTCCAGCTTGCTCGCTCCGCGGAAGGCGGATTCCCCGATGCGCTCCAAGCCCTCGCCAATCGTTACTGACGCTATCGACTTGTTGCGCAGGAATGCGAAGTCGCCGATCTCGACCGTGCCCTCGAGGCAGGCGTACTCCCTCAGCGCTACGTTGAGCATCTCGGAGAGGACCAGGCCGCCATCGACGCGCTTGTAGAGTCCGCCGAATCCATCGACGAGGTAGTGCCCGTTGCGCGCGTCGATCTCGAAGCTGCCTGCATGATCGTCGTCGAACGCGATCCTCGTCAGCTCGATGGTCCTGTGGCCGATGTCGCAGACGCTGGCTGGAATGCGCAGGTTGGATATGGCGGTCTTCGCGAACGCCTCGTCGCCGATGTGCTCGAGCCCCTCGTTGAGGCTGACCTCGGAGAGGTTGCGGCATTGGAAGAACGCCTTCGTGTCGATTGCGCGAAGCGACTGCGGGCAGATGACCTTCTCGACTTTCGAGTTTAGGAAGGAGAAGGGCTCGATCTCGATCAGCGTGTCAGGGAATTCCACCTCGGTCAGTGCCGAATCCCCGGAGAACGCCTTCATGGAGATGACCTCGCAGCCTTGCGGTATGGTGCACTTCCGGCGCTGCACCGCGTTGCTGACGAGCGTCTTGCCGTCCCTTGTGATGACGAATCCGTCGACCGCCTTGAAGCAGGGGTTGTCCTCGGAGATCTCGATCTTGGCGAGCTTGCTCCCGAGGAAGGCGCCGCGCTCGATCTGCTCGAGCTTGCTGCCGAACGCGATCTCGCGGACGCCGCAGATGTTGAAGAGCCCCGCACCGAAGCTCTTGAGCGCATCGGGCATCTCTATGCGTGCTAGCGAGGCGCATCCGTGGACCCAGAAGTTGTCGAAGTACTCGATCGACTTCGGCAGCGTGAGCGATGTCATGTAGGAGCAGCCGTTGAAGGCGTGCGTGCCGATGAACGTGACGTCTGGCGGGAAGATGAGCTCGACGATGGTTCCCTGGCCCCTGAATGCCTCGGGTCCGATCTCGGTCACCGTCTTGCCGTCGATCTTGCTGGGGATGACGAGCCTTCGCTCGATGGTGGAGCAGGAGATGATTCCGACGCACTCGTCGTCGATCTCCACGTATTCGTAGGTCGTGCTGCCCTCGCGCCATTGAAGGATGGTGGCCTCGGCGGTCATTGGCATTCGCGACTTGGTGACGTTGGTCTCGGTGGGCTCGTACTCCTTGAGCCTCTGGTCGTAGTTCGACCAGCGCCTGATGAGGTTGCCCGAGATGTCGCGATAGACCTCGGTCTTGGACTCGGCCTCGATCTGCTTCTGTCTGGGGCTATCGGAATCCAGGAAGACCGAACGCATCGAACACCTCTAACGCAACTTGCATACATCGTGCCCCGCGTTGTAGCGGCGCAGCCCTTGCATTATCTCATGCGCGAGGGGCTGCCGTCGCTGCTAACGGAACATTTATGGATAATCGGGATATTTTGG
>JAFWGD010000119.1 GCA_017515355.1 Coriobacteriales bacterium | reverse complement strand
CTCCAAGCTTGAGGCCGCCAGCAGCAGGCTCGCGTCGATACGCAGCGCGCTTCCCGCCGAGCATCGCGGTGCGCTCGATGCCATCGTCGAGCGGCTGGAGGGCGCTATCGCCACCGAGGGGCGCCTACGCGATTCGCTTATCGCCGCAGCAAAGGATATCGAGGCAGGAGCGAAGGACCTCGAGGCGCAACGCTCCGATACGCTTGCGCTTGTCACCGGCGCGCAGACCGATCTGCAGGGCGCCATCGAAGACTATCATGGCAAGGTCGTGCCGATGCTCGACGAGCTCGGCTCCACGGTGAAGGATGCCTCGGCCTCGCTGACATCCATTGCCAAGATGCTCGATTCGGCGGGGGAGGACCTCTCTGCCTCGACAGACTCGATCTCCGCCGATATCGCCGAGGCGCGCAAGGAGCTCGAAGATGCCGCTGACAGCCTCGACGAGTCAGCCGGTCAGATGAGGTCGCTCGCCACGCGCCTGCGCACGGCACTGGCCGAAGGGGACAGCGGGGTGATCCACACCATTCTGGGCTCCAACGCCGATGCTTACTCCGCGGTGCTGGCCTCGCCGGTGCAGCTCGAGCGCCACGCGGTCTATCCCGTTGAGAACTTCGGATCGGCCATGTCGCCCCTCTACACCACGCTGGCTCTTTGGATCGGAACGCTTCTCATCATGGTTACGCTCAAGGTGCTGCCGGGACGCCGCACGCGGGAAGAGCTCGAGGAGCCACGGCATTGGCAGCTGTTCCTCGGACGCTTCGGTGTGGTTGCGGTGCTCTCGCTGCTGCAGAGCAGCATCCTCGCTTTGGGCAACATGCTCTTCCTCGGCGTGCAGGTGGGGTCACCGGTGCTCTATCTCATCTGCTTCTGGGTTTCGGGCTTGGTGCTCGCGTTCATCACATACACGCTGGTGGTCTCCTTCGCCAACCTAGGCAAGGCGCTATCGGTCGTGTTGCTCATCATCCAGGTCGCCGGAGGCGTTGGCAGCTTCCCGCTCCAGATGTTGCCGCGGTTCTTCCAGACGATCAGCCCATACCTGCCAATCACGCACGCGGTCGACGCGATGCGAGCGGCCATGTTCGGCGTGTTCAACAACGACTTCTGGATCGAGATCCTCACCCTGCTGGCGTTCGCGATTCCCTTCATCATCCTGGGGTTTGCGTTGCGCGTGCCGCTTATGAAGGTCATCGACAGGTTCAACGAGAAGGTCGAAGCCTCGAAGCTGATGTAGTTGCGGCGGGCGTTGAGCGTTCGCGCCCGCTATCAGGCCCTCTCAACCACGTCGAGGCCGCCCACGGTGGCGTAGATCGCACCGATATAGGCCGGTGTGGTGTTGCAACACGCGCCGATGAACTGCACGCCCATCTCCCTGTAGGCCTCCGCGCAACGGGCGACCTTGTCGATGGCGTTGCGACGCTCGACCTTTCCCAAATCGCTGAGGTCGAAGACATCGGGGGAGACGAGCGTCGGCAGCGTGGTGGCGGAGCAGAGCCTGCGCGCGTTGGGGATCATCTGCTCGAAGTCGAGCAGATGGTTCATGCCTATGACGCTCGCGCCTGCGCGCTCGAGCGCCTCCGCCGCATCCTCGATCGACGTGCCGCACCCAACCATGTTGCCCTCATCGTCGAATGTGCAGCTCACGAGCACCGGCAGCTCGCATGCGCTCTTAGCGGCTGAAACGGCGCAGATCGCGTCCTCGATGCACATCATCGTCTCGATGTAGATCGCATCGGGCTTCTCGGCGGCGAGCGCCGCGGCTTGCTCGCGATACTGCTCGAATGCGGCCTCGTAAGAATCGCCCGAGAGACTGTCGACCATGATGCCGCACGGCCCGATGTTTGCGAGGATGTGCTCGGGGGAGTTCACGCGGGCCAACCGCACGCCTTCGCGGTTGAGCTCGGCTGCCTTGTCGTCGAGTCCGAAGGCGCTCAAAGCATGCTTCGAACCGCCGAAGGTATTGCTGATGGCGCAATGCGCGCCGGCCATCTTGAAGAGCAGATGGTTGTTCTCGATGGTCTCGGGCTCGAGCGCGTTCAACAGCTCAGGGCAGTCGTCGCCGGAGACTCCCTGGCTGGCGAGCATCGTAGCCGTTCCGCCCTCCAACACGAGCATATCCTTGTGAAAGCGCATTGAGATATCGGGCATGCTTCCTCCTTCGATTAGAGGTTTGCACGTCAGACGCCAACATGTCAATGGATTGCCGCCGATGCTTCGCCCCACGCGCCACGCGCGGCGCTCGTCCAATCTCGCGCATCACATTATCCGTCGCTTGTTCATTGCATGGATTCGCTGAAAGCTCAAGGTTTCTTTAAGGATTGTGAGCTATATTGGAATTCGGAGCAGATGTATTTCAACGTCTAAACGCACATCAACGCAATTCGAATCTCAAGGTTAGGCTAGGCAACAATGGTTGATGATAACAATGGCCAGAATGGATTCGGCGAGTTCCCGGGCTCAGGCGACGGGGATGGCCAGATCCGCTACGACATGTACACCGGAGAGCCGGTGACGACCGACATCTCCACCACGAGCGGAGCATCGATGACTCAATCCGCTGGTGAAGCGATGCCCGTGACCGTCCCGCCTGCGGAGGTTGCTCTCGAGAGCCTCGATGAAGGGGCAGCGGGCCAGGCCTCGAGCGCTCCGCAGCACACTCAGAGCGCCAAGGAGAAGAAGGCTGCAGAGAAGGCTGCGAAGGCGGCTGCGAAGGCGGAGAAGAAGGCTGCCAAGCGTGGAATCGGCGGTTTCGCGGCATTCCTGCTCGGGCTCTTCGGCGCCATTGTCGGCTCTGCGGTCGCCATCGGAGTTCTCTGGTGGACCGGCATGATCCACTTCGGCACCACCTCGAGCGGCTCCGCGCAGCAGACAGTCACCATCAACGCGAGCAGCGTCGACTCCAGCCTGCCAGAGGCGGTGGCGGCTAAGGCGCTGCCCTCCGTCGTTAGCATCGACGTGTACTCCAAGGTGCAGTCCAACCCCTACGGACCGTTCGGCTCGATGGGTGGCGGCGGCGATACCGAGGCCGAGCCGCAGTTGAGCTCGCTCGGCTCTGGAGTCATCATCAGCACCGAGGGCTACATCCTCACCAACTACCACGTCATCGACGGTGGCTCGAAGTTCGTCATCCACTTCGATGACGATTCGAGCGCAGAGGCGAAGATCGTCGGCACCGACGAGTCGAGCGACCTCGCGGTCCTCAAGGTCGACAAGGAGGGTCTCACCGCCATCGACATCGCTGACTCCTCCACGGCAGTGGTAGGCGAGTGGGTCATGGCGATCGGCAGCCCGTTCGGCAATGACAAGTCTGTCTCGGCCGGCATCGTCTCGGCGCTCTACAGGTCCACTTCGCTCGAGTCGACCAACGGCATGTCCTTCTACATCAACATGATCCAGACCGACGCGGCCATCAATCCGGGCAACTCGGGTGGAGCGCTCGTCAACGCCGACGGCGCGCTGCTGGGCATCAACACGCTGATCGACTCCTATTCGGGCAGCTCCTCGGGCGTGGGCTTCGCAATCCCCAGCAACTACGCGATGAACATCGCCAACCAGATCATCGAATCCGGTGAGGCCGCGCATCCGTATCTCGGCTGCACGCTGGGTACGGTCGATGCTAGCACGCGCGATTACTACAACACCGATGCCGAGTACGGCGCCTATGTTGGTGAGGTCATCAAGGGCAGTCCGGCTGAGAAGGCTGGCCTCAAGGCTGGCGACATCGTCATCGGATGCGATGGCAAGGACGTCACCAACTCCACCGAGCTGATCATC
Source organism: Coriobacteriales bacterium (assembly GCA_017515355.1). Classification (GTDB taxonomy): domain Bacteria; phylum Actinomycetota; class Coriobacteriia; order Coriobacteriales; family CADBOM01; genus RGIG5709. Next base: position 85 of record JAFWGD010000119.1, on the reverse strand, counting down.
GACATCCGCGCCCATAACATCGGCGACACCATCAAGCTCACGGTCCTCAGAGGCAACGATGAGGTCGAGATCGAGGCTACGCTGG
>JAFWGD010000118.1 GCA_017515355.1 Coriobacteriales bacterium | reverse complement strand
GAGGCCCGAAGGTCTCGTCGAGAATGTTCATATCGCAGCGCGCGTCTTTGTACAGGAGCAGGGAAAGACCCCTGCCGTCCTTGCTGATTTGGCCGATGCGGCACTCGATCTCGTCTGCACAAAGGGTGCGGATTTCTTTGTAAGCCATGATGTTTACCTCCATTTTTTCATGTTATTGATCGGACATATATAAAAAAAGCGTGACCCTTGGAGGTCACGCTGATGTACAAAAATCGATTGTATAGTGACAGATGACTGCCCATTAAAGGGCGAAAAATCATGAGGTCAGCAACGGTAAAAAATCAAAAACAATAGACAAACAATAGACATATAAGCAAAAACAGTTAAGCAGAAGCAGTCTCAGGCAGTCGCAAGCAATCACAGGCATGTGCTGTCAAAGCATTGATAATGCTAAGTTTTCTCTCTGAAATGGCATCAAGCTATCTGAGGCTAGAGTAGGTTCTCAAGAGATTCGCCCTCAAAAGGAAGCCTCTGCTGAAAGCCGAGTGCATCGACGGAAGGGAAACGCGGCCCTTCTCGTCCATGGTGTGTTCCTTGCAGCCAACAAGTACTGCGTTTGATGGTTTGGCTATGTTGGCTTCCGTTGTATGTTCGGACTTGATCGGCACGTTTCCCCTCCTTCCTTGCGCCTATCTAGATACCCCGCTCATTAAGGATCCAGATTGTGTTTATATGATACTGCAAATCGATTGAATTTCAATAAATTTCATACCTTTTTATGCCTTTTTATCCCCCAGCGTACATCGTAGATGCCCTAGCGTCTCATCTGCGATCGCAGAACCCCTAGCAATGGTCTAATATGTTGTAGGGAACGTTTGTTCGCATACCATATAAGGCGTGCCCATTATGCTTGAGCGCACACTGTATCAATGTGTGGATGGATGTGGAAACAGTGCGATTTTTACGGGATTATCGGGCAAAACCGTTCACCGCCACAGGGTCGCCGCTCATATCCTGCTGATATACTGAGCGCGGGGAAACCGTCTTTCGGAAAGGCTTTCGATGGCCGATAGGGGCAACAGTTCAAGCGGAGCGGCTGCATATTTGGAGGGCAAGGTCCCGCCCGCATTCAGCGAGCCGTGCGAGGAGTATCGCGCCTATCTGCTGATGGAGCGCGGCGCCTCGGACAACACGATCGACGGCTATATGCGCGATGTCGGGAGATATTGCTCCTATCTCGGCTCGTCCGGCATATCCGACATCGAAGACGTAAGGCGCGAGGACATCATCGACTACCTCGAGGCGCTCTCGACCTGCGAGTTCGAACCGGTCTCGATAAAGCGCGCGCTTGCCGCCATCAAGGGATTCCACAAGTTCTGCATGCTCGAGCGCTTCACGAAGAAGGACCCCTCCTCCACCATCCCCATTCCCAAGATGCCGAAGAAGCTCCCGCAGACGATCAGCATCGAACAGATCGGGTCTTTGCTCGACCAGGTGTTCCCGCAGACGCCAGTGGGCCTTCGCGACAAGGCGATCCTCGAGGTGCTCTACGGTTGCGGCATCCGCGTCTCGGAGCTCACGGGGCTCAACCTGCAGGGCGTTTTCCTCGACGACGGATTCATCCAAGTGTTCGGCAAGGGTTCCAAGGAGCGCATCGTCCCGATCGGCGGCACCGCGTTCAAGGCGCTGGTCGAATATCTGCAGCACGGCAGGCCACATCTTCATCTCAAGAGGGAGCTGGCGCCATCGGAGGGCTCGGCAGTCTTCCTCAACGCGCGCGGCAAGCGCCTCACGCGCCAGGCTGTCTTCGACCTGGTGAGCCACTACGGCAACGAGGTTGGGCTGGAAGGCCTCCATCCCCACACGCTGCGCCATTCGTTCGCGACGCACCTGCTCGAAGGCGGTGCGGATCTGCGCACCATCCAGGAGATGCTAGGTCACAGCGACATCTCCACCACGCAGATCTACACGCATGTGGATAGGTCATATGTGCGCGAGGAATACCTCACGTGCCACCCCAGAGCGCGTCTGAGGGCGAATTAGAGCTCTTGTGAGGGGGGATCCCATTCGATGCATTTGCGCCGCTCAGAGCGCATTTGAGCGCCTTAGAGCCGCTTAAGCTCCGCTCCCCTACAGACTTAAAATCGCGTTCATGAGGAAGCGCGCGCAGTTGCGCAGATCCTCTATCCTGATCAGCTCGTTCGTTGCATGGAAGTTGGTCATGCCTGTGGCGACGGTTATCGGCTTGAAGCCCTTCGAGCCTAGGATGTTGGCGTCCGAACCACCTGCCGAGTAGTCTGCTGAGAACGGAAGCCCGAGGTCGTTGGCGACCTTCTCCAACTTGAGAACGAGCTCGTCGTCGCGCTCGAGCTTCATGCCCGGATAGCTGAGCTTCCACTCGGCATCGACGCTTCCGCCGAACTTCGCGGCGCCAGCCTCCATGCAGCGCTGCATGTCGTCCTTGATCGCCTCGACCTCTTCCGAGGTCATCGCGCGGCATTCTCCCTCGATCTTGCATGAATCCGGGATGACGTTGGTCGCCGTCCCGCCACCTATGGAGCCGATGTTTGCAGTGGCGAGCTCGCCGAGGCCGCCGAGCCTCATCATCGAAATCGCCTCGCTGGCCATGCGAATCGCCGACCTGCCCTTGTCGGGTTCGACGCCGGCATGTGAGGCCAATCCCTTGAACTCGGCTACGAACTCGTAGTGGTAGGCCGCGCCGATGGTGATAGCGCCGGGAGTGCCGTCGGAGTCGGCCACGAGACAGGGAGCTCCGTCGAAGATCTCCCTCTCGGCCTCGGTCAGCTCTAGCGCGGTTGCGCCCAGCAGCCCTATCTCCTCGCCCGTGGTGAAGATGACGAGGATGTTGGGATGCTCCGCGCCGTTTTCGATGATCGACTGGACCGCCTCGATGATCGAGGCGATGCCCGACTTGTCGTCGGAACCCAAGACCGTATCGCCAGCCGAACTGATGATCCCATCAGCTATGATCGGCTCGATTCCCCGCCCAGGCTCGACGGTGTCCATATGCGAAGCGAGCGCAACCGCACCTGAGACTCCGGGAGAGGCAGGG
>JAFWGD010000117.1 GCA_017515355.1 Coriobacteriales bacterium | reverse complement strand
TGGTACATACTCGCAACCGGAAGCGGCCGCTGGACGATCCAGCGGCCGCTTCGCATTTGCATGATCCGCGAATAGCGCGCTCCTCTGGTGCTCCTTCATCGGCCATAGGCTATAATGGGTTTATTCGAAAATAGAAATAATCTTGAACAGGAATAGATATATGGGACCCGATGAGAACGCGCTGGATGCCCAAGATGTGGCCAACATGCTCGGAGTGAGCCGCAACACGGTCTACAACCTCGTGAAGTCCGGCGAGCTCGCATCCTATTCAGTTGGGCGCAAGATGCGCTTCACCATGCAAGATGTCGAGGCGTACATCGCGGCCGCTAGGGGAGGGGAACGCACCAGCGCCTCTTCCCAGACTCCGCGCAAGGTGGCATCGCCCCCAGCAGCGAGCGCGTTCAGGATTGCAGGCAACGACGTCGATGCCGACATGATCGCCAACTACCTCGGGCAAGCGGGCCTGCCCATCGAGCGGCTCTATCACAACAGCTACCAATCGTTGGAGGAGATGTACACGGCAGGCGTCGAGGCCGCCGTCATCCATCTGTACGATCGGAAGACCAAGAGCTTCAACATTCCATATGTGCAGCGAATCGTTCCAGGAACTCCGCTTGTGGTCATGCACCTCGTGCGGCGCAGACAGGGTTTCCTCGTGCGTCAGCGCAATCCCAAGGAATTACGCACATGGGTCGACCTTCTTCGCGATGACGTTGAGATCGCCAATCGCGAACGCGGGGCCGGCTCGCGAGTGCTTCTCGACGAGCAACTGATCGCTCTCGAAGCTGGAAGCATGCCCAAGGGCTATGATCGGCAATTCCTCTCGCCGCTGGGAGCTGCCGCTTTCGTCGCGCAAGGGGGTGCCGACGTTACGATCGGGGATGAGCGCGTGTATCACCAGGTCGATGGACTCGACTTCCTCCCGATGATTGAAGAGGATCTCGCAGTCGTCTTGGCCAAGACCGATAAGACGATCAAGCCGATCAGATTCCTCCAACGCGTAATGGAGAGCCGTGGATTCAAGACCGAGCTTTCCCACAACATCGGATACGACACCATGCATACTGGCGAGGTTCTATACGAGGTATAAGCACGGAATTGCGCTTTCACCTGCGGAATCACTCTTTCAAAACCATTGGCCAAATGATTTAGTCAGGTACTTGACAGACCTGTTGCAGCATTATATCATGCAATTAGTCAACCACTTGACAAAAGGGGGAATGAACCATGAACGAAGATAAGACCATCAACGAAAATGCAGTAGAAGAGGCAATCGAGGAGACCAAGGACGCCAGGAAGGAAGCGCTCCACCAGATCGCCAAGCTCATGAGGCGCACCTCGTTCTTCGAGTCGCAGAAGTTCAGGAATCGCGAGTATCCGGACATCCGCAGGGGGCAAGGGCGCATCCTCGCGCTGCTAGCCATCAAGCCCGAGATGACCCAGAAGGAGCTCTCGATGATCCTCGACATGAGCAAGCAGGCTCTCGCCGAGATGCTCGGCAAGCTCGAGGCCAGCGGCTACGTCGAGCGCGTCCAGTCCGAAGAGGACAAGCGCGTCCATATCGTGCGAATCACCGAAGAGGGCGCCAAGGCAGCCGAGAAGATGGCCGAGTGCAACAAGGATAAGGAGCTCAAGTCTGCCCTCGACGATCTCAGCGATGACGATGTCGAGAAGCTCGTGAGCATCCTAGACACGATCAACGCAGGTCTCGACAAGTGTCTCCCCGAGGATTTCAAGGAGCGCATGAGAAACCGCAGGAGGTTCGAGCGCGAGTATGGAGGTTGCGGACCGCATGGTGGGCCCCATGGACACGGACATGGCCCGCATGGCGGTGGCTGCGGCCCTCACCACGGTCATGGACCTCATGGCAACGGGCCTCGCCCGCATCACTGCCATGGCCCGTACGGCGGTGGTTGCGGACCTAACCATGGTCACGGTCATTACGGCGGCCCGAATGGCGGCCGCATGGGAAGGCATGGCTGCTGGTAGAGATGCGAATCTGATTTGGTTGACTTGACGAGCGAGGTGCTGGACGAATCCGGCACCTCGCTTGGTTTTTTGGGTTTTATCGGCGGTTTTGCTTGGAAAGCTATAGGTTCATGTACTTGTCGAGCTTGGATGCGGCGCTATTGAACTGCGCGGTGACGTCGTCGATCTTGTCCGTTGCCGCCTCCATCTTCTCCTCGGGTGTCTCGGCCTTCTTAGGTGCGGGCCCGAGCAGCATCGTCGCGGCCAGGTCACCGAGTGCGTTCATGAGGAACTTCTGGTCGTCGGGGGAGAAGCGGTCGAACTTCTTCATCACGAACTCCAGCGAATCGGTAGCCAGGCTGTTCATCAGTCCGGTGGCGGTGATCTCGCCGGTTGCCTGAACGAGCTTGGAGAGCAGCTCGACGAAACGCTCGCGGTCGGCTGCGGAGAGGGTCTTCATCCATGCGCCGAAACGCTTGCCGTTGCGGTAGGCGTCGTAGGAGAGCGCGCCGACCGTCTTGAAATCCTCGCCATCGATGATCCAGTTCTGCGAAGCGTGCTGCTCGAGGCCAGTGCCCATGCACTCCACGACCGTCGACTCGACGTCGTTGTTGTCCCAGATCAGCCCGACGAACGACTCCTCGGGAATCACGCGCTCGATCAGCGGAACAGCGCTCTTCCAGTTGGTTCCCTCGATCGATTGCTCGCTGAGCCCGGGGGCGTCGTATGCGAAGCAGCGCTCTATGCGCAGGCGCGTGAAGTCATCGCAACTCGCCGCTGCGTACATCGCCAGGTTTCCGCCCTTGGAGTGTCCGCCGAGGTAGATCGGCATCTTGAGCTCGTTCGCGACCTTTTCGACGTACGCGCGCGCCTCGTCCTGAGCGGGAACGGTGCCGCTGAAGGACATGTTGAAGTTCTCCTTCCAGCCGACGATGGTGTTGTCGGTGCCGCGAAACGCGATGAACGCGCAAGTGGGCAGGATGAACGTAACGGCCGCGAACTGCTTCTCGCTCACATGCGACCACTCGCTGACCGCATAGCGCACGATGACGTCCTTGAAGCGTGGGCTAGCAGCGCATGCGCGCAGGAGAGCCTCGGCGCCCTTGGGATCGTAGACGGGTGCGGTGAGTCCGAGAAGGTCGGACATCGAGCCGAACTCTCCGATCATCATGCCGACTTCGGTGCACGCGGCCGGCAGCTCCTCGGGGATGCGGTCGTTCGCCAAGCTGGAGAAGATCAGGCCGTCGACGCGGTTGACCGGCTTCTCCGCGAAGGTCTTCTTGTTCGAATTGATGTAATCGATGATGTTTGCCATGAGAGTGGTCCCTTCATGCGTTACCTGTAATAACGCTATTGTAGCAAGATTCTCATGGAGTTGAGCGTGCACGGGGAAAGCCATCAGGGCCTATGCAGCAGCCTCCTGATCGGGCTTCGCGGCGAGACCCTTGCGCAGAATCGGCAGCGTGACGAGGAAGAGAAGCGGGATGCACAGACCGCTGGCGCTCGTGGCGAACAGGGCCGCTTGCGCACCGAATGCATCGATCAGCCAGCCTCCTACTATCGGACCGAAGGCCATTCCGAGCTGCATGCCCGCACCCATCCACGTAAGGCTCTCGGTGACGCGCGCAGAGCTTACCGTATCCTCGATGATCGCGTTGAGCGTGATGGTCATCGGGCCGTAGAAGATCGCGCCGATTGCGTGGCTGATGTAGAGCATCGGGAGATTGGTGGCGAACGCTGCCGGGATGTAGACGAGCGCGACTCCGAACCCGCATACGAGCGTTCGTTTCAATGCGCTCGCCTTGAAACGGAGCATGCCGAAGATGAAGCAGACGACGATGCTCGTGCCGGTTCCGCAGATGAACGCAGGGCCAGCCAGCTCCTCGGTGGCGATCTCCGCCGCCATCCCGTAGGTTCCGGGGTCGAAGAAGCCGAAAAGCGCCCCGATGAAGAACATGGCGATGAAGAAGATCGTCACGATAGGGTAGACGAGGAAGACCGAGCGCATCTTGGGGCCTTCGACGTTGGTAGCGGTCTGCATGAACTCTACATCGGGCTCGCTCGACTTGTCAGTGACGAGGATGATCAGCCCGATGATGTAGGTGATGAGGCCGAACAGAAGGCCCGCCTCGGGGAAGAAACGGCTGGAGATGAGGATCGCGAGCGCTGGCGAGATCATGAAGGAGAGATCGTCCAGCATTCCCTCGAGCGAAAAGGCGGTCTTGAGGCGTTGGGCGTCATGCTCGTTGCCCTTGCGGAAGATGTAGCTCCAGCGCGCGCGCGTGAGCGCCATGACCTGCGGGACGAATCCGATGAGGACGGAAGCTGCGAGCGCTATCGCGATCGGGCCGCGGAAGTGCACGATGAGCATCACGGTTGCGAGGCCGGCCATACCTATCAGCGCGGCAATGGGCATGACCTTGGATTGGCCGCGCCTGTCGATTGCACGCGAGACGAAAGGTCCGATGAGGCAATTGGAGAGCTGGGTGATTCCGATGGCGAGTCCGGCAAGCGTGTAGGAGTAGCCCGACATCGTGTACATGGAGAGCATCGCGAGGGTGAGCAGCCCCAGGTAGAATCTGCCGAAGAAGCCGCCGATGGTCATCCTGACCATACGGCCGCCCTTGAAGAGCTCCAGGTATGCGCGCGGCGAGGCCTTGCCCATTGGACTCTCGATCCGTTCGGGTTCGATGCTGGCAAAACGAAAATGACGAAGCTAATCGTACATTAACGCGGATTGCGAGGAGCTTCTCGTTCAGCAGCTGGCGCGGCGATGAGGGTAGGTGAACGACGCGACGTTTTGCCTGTTACTGGGAATCGCAGCCGATTTTCTGTTCAAAGCGCGTTTTGGCCGCATTTCTTGGAAGCTCGGTTGGGTATTCCCCTCCGAAGCAAGCGGTGCAGAATCCAGTGTCCTCACCGGTTAGCTGCGTTACGTGATCAACGCTGAGGTATCCCAACGAATCCGCTCCGATGATCTCCGCTATCTCCTCGATGCTGTGGTGGTTGGCAATCAGTGCTTCCGAGCTGTCGATGTCGGTTCCGTAGTAGCATGCTGCGATGAACGGGGGAGAGCTGACGCGCATGTGGATCTCCGTGGCGCCCGCGCTGCGCAACAGGCCGATGATGTGCCTGCAGGTGGTTCCACGCACGATCGAGTCATCGACGAGCGCGACGCGCTTGCCGCCGACGACCTCCCTGATGGGGTTGAGCTTGATCTGCACGTCGTTCTCGCGGATTCCCTGCTCGGGCGCGATGAACGTCCTTCCGATGTAACGGTTCTTCGTGAAGCCGATTGCATAGGGGATGCCCGATTGGCGCGAGAATCCCAGCGCCGCCTCGAGTCCTGAGTCAGGCACGCCTATGACTATGTCGGCATTGACAGGGCTCTCCATCGCGAGGAACTCGCCCGCCCGCTGCCTCGCTAGGCTGACGCTAGCCCCGTCAATCGACGAGTCGGAGCGCGCGAAGTAAAGGAACTCGAAGACGCAGAAGCGCTTAGGGAAAGCTTTGCAATGG
>JAFWGD010000116.1 GCA_017515355.1 Coriobacteriales bacterium | reverse complement strand
TCTGGCTGGGAAGCTCGTACATAACGTCCATGAGGACGTTCTCGCAGATGGAGCGAAGGCCGCGAGCTCCGGTGCCGTGCTTGAGCGCCTGCTCTGCGATCTCCCTGAGAGCGCCATCGGTGAAGGTGAGCTTGACGTTTTCGAACCCGAAGAGCTTCTGGTACTGCTTGACCAGGGAGTTCTTGGGCTCGGTGAGGATCCTGACAAGGCCATCGGCGGTGAGCTCTTCGACATTGCAGATCACCGGGATTCGGCCGACGAACTCCGGAATCAGACCGAAGCGCTGGAGATCCTCCGGAAGAACCTTTGAGAGGATGTTGGAGTTCGCCTCGACCTGCTGGCCCCTAACCTCAGCGCCGAAGCCTACACCGCCCTCGCCAACGCGATTCGCGATGATCTTGTCGAGCCCGACGAAGGCGCCGCCGAAGATGAAGAGTATGTTGGTTGTGTCTATGTGGATGAGCTCTTGGTGCGGATGCTTCCTGCCGCCCTGCGGAGGAACCGCCGCGTCGGTGCCCTCGACGATCTTGAGGAGCGCCTGCTGCACTCCCTCGCCGGAGACGTCGCGAGTGATCGAGAGGTTCTCCGACTTCTTGGCGATCTTGTCGATCTCGTCGATGTAGATGACGCCAATCTGAGCGCGGTCGATGTCGAAATCGGCCGCGGTGATGAGCTTGAGCAGGATGTTCTCGACGTCCTCTCCAACGTAGCCCGCCTCGGTCAGCGCCGTTGCATCCGCGATGGCGAAGGGCACCTTGAGGATGCGCGCCAGCGTCTGCGCCAAAAGGGTCTTGCCGCTTCCAGTGGGCCCTAGCAGCAAGATGTTGCTCTTGGAGAGCTCGACGTCATCGTTGCCCTGCTCCATGCAGATGCGCTTGTAGTGGTTGTATACGGCAACCGAAAGCGCCTTTTTGGCGGCATCCTGCCCGATGACGTACTTGGAGAGCTCCTCGAGAATCTCGGTTGGAGTGGGCAGGTCGTTGAGGATCGACTTGACCGTCGCGCTCTTGCTGTCATCTGCCTTTAGATGCGCGGGCTCGTTGCCCAGATCGACCATCTCGAAGCAGAGCTTAAGGCACTCATCGCAGATGAAGGTGTCGCCCGAACCTACGAGCTGATGAACCTCCTCCTGCGACCTGCCGCAAAAGGAGCAGTGCATATCCTTGCCCGAATTGCCGTAGTTGCTCATTCGCGTTCCCTATCCTGCAAGCTTGCGTCCCTTGCAAAGCCGCGAGCTGGATTAATTCCTATCGGCGTCGCTCGAGATGATCTTGTCGACGATTCCGTAAGCGAGCGCCTCCTGCGCGGACATGAAGTTGTCGCGCTCGGTATCGGCGTTGATCTTGTCGATATCCTGACCAGTGTGCTTGGAGAGGATTCCGTTGAGCTGCTTGCGGCAATACTCGATCTCGCGCGCGACGATGGCGATGTCGGTCTGTTGACCCTGGGCGCCACCGCTCGGCTGATGGATCATGACCCTCGAGTTGGGCAGGGCGCATCTCTTGCCGGGAGCGCCTGCTGCGAGGAGCACAGAGGCCATCGACGCGCACTGGCCGATGCAGATCGTCGAGACGTCGGGCTTGATGA
>JAFWGD010000115.1 GCA_017515355.1 Coriobacteriales bacterium | reverse complement strand
TCTCTGCGGTCTTCAGGAAGAGGGCGGAGATCTGCTCATAGCCCTCCTTCTTCGCCACAGACGCGAAGTAGGTGTACTTGTTCCTAGCCTGGCTTTCGCCTGCGAATGCAGCCTCGAGGTTCTTCTCGGTCTGGGTGCCCGAATACGGGTTGGCCTTGGGTTCCTCGATCAGCTCGAGCTTATCGCCCGTAGCTCTGCAGAGCGGGCAGATCGCCTCTGCACCATCCTCAACCTCGAAGGTCGCTCCGCAAATCAGGCACTTGTACTTCTTCATCTTCTTCTCCACTTTCTCTTCGGGTGCAACTTGCTTCTCATTGTTTGGAATAATCTCGAGCAGCCTCTTCGCCGCATCGATGGGGAAGCCCTCTGCAGGGCTTTCGATCAGGCTTTCCAGCAGCTCGTGGACGTTGTTGCTTTGCGGGAGCATGTAACCGCTCTCGCGTACGATGTCCTCAGCCATGAGGCGCTGCGATTTGGCAACTGCACCCATAAGCCTGAACAGGCCATCGGCATCGGTGCCTTCCGCGATTCTTCGCGCCATCGCCTCTCCATCGGCTTTGCTCTTCGAGAGCGAGCCGAGAACTGCAAGGACGGGTTCGGTCTTGGGCTGCTGCGGCGGATAGGTCTCGGGAACCATGCTGATCGCTCCCGAGGGGCATGCCTGCGCGCACGTTCCGCAGCCTATGCACTTATCGACATCGATGATGCTGTCCTCGGTGTCGGTGGCTCCGGTGGGGCAGACGTAAAGGCATAGGCAGTCTTTCGTGCAGAGCCTTATGTTCCTGACGGCTATCTTCCTCATGCCGAACGCCTCCCTTCCACCTTTTCGAATTTCCATGGCGGAACCTTGCATATCGGGCAGAGCTCGGGAGGCTGCTCGCCGATGTAGACGAATCCGCAGATCGTGCAAACCCAGACCTCGGCGCCTTCGAGCATCTTCTCGCCCTCGGCGCGGTAGCGATCGAGCAGGGATGCGAGCATGCGCGAGACCTTCTCGCCCCAGACGCAGATGCGCTGTGCGCCGCGGTCGCCCTCGGCCTTCGCAGTCGACCTCGCCAGCGGATACCCTTCCCTAATATCGCCTTCGAGCATCTTGGCCAGCTCGTCGATCGAAGCGATCTCGCTTGCGGGAGTGGCTGCGGTGAAATAGGCGGCTATATCGGAGAACAGCCCCGCCTCTTCATCCTTGTACTGCTTCTCGCTGCCCCTTGCCAGATTCGAGAAGATCGCAGCGAGCTGTCCTGCGGTCAGCTTCTGCAGGTCATCATCGAAGACAGGCACAGCTGGTGCGGTCACTGGCGATGCGACGGGTTCAGCCGCTTGCTCGGGCTCGAACGCTGACTTGGGAGCTCCGCAAAGCGGGCATTTCCAGTCATCGGGAAGCTCGGCAAAGGGTACGCTCTCCGCAGCATCGTCGTAGACGTAGCCGCAAACAGTGCACACGTACCTCATGGAACACCTCCTTCTATCCGGTTGCTTGCCGGGAATAAGCGCTTAGAGCTACTTCTTGCATCCGCAGCGCGGACAAAACGCATTCGAACCGTCGTTCGGGAAGCCGCAGATCGGGCAAGTCCAATCTCCGTTTATATCGAACATCTCGATGATCGGGGTGTCTCCGCCCTCAACGACCTTCTTTTCCTTTCGCGGGTGCACAGGCATCGTTTCCACGGCGCCTTCCATGAGCGCATCTACGCTCGCCGCTCCGTGGCGCCTCCAAAGCAGGAATACCACCACGCACACGAACAAGGTTGCGAATGTCGTGAACGAGAGCATTCCGGATTCCTGCAGCGTGGCGCCTGCATCGTAGATGCCATGGACCATGGCCGGGATTATCCATCCCAAGAGCAGGTATCTCCACTTGCCCGCTTTGTTTCCCTTGAGCTGGCAGGCCTTGGCGTGCGCGATGAAGAGCCCCATGATAAGGCCGCAGCAGGCGTGGAACGGGACGGAGAACAGCGCGCGTCCCCACACCACGCCATGTCCGTAGGCCATGATGTAGGAGATGTTCTCGAATCCGGCGAATCCGAGAGCGCTGATGACGCAGTAGACGATGGCGTCGTAGCTGTGGTTGAAGTGTTTGTTGCGCCATGCCGGGATGAGCGCCGCGAGGCCCTTCGAGGCCTCCTCGAGTAATCCGACGACGAAGATGTAGTAGACGAAGAGCGCCAGCACCGAGCTCATCCCCTCGTGGGGGAAGAAGAGCGTGGTGAGCAGCTGCTCTCCCATAGCGCAGGGTATCGTGAAGATCATCGAGAGGGCGAAAATCACCACAAGAAGCCCGATCGGCTCGCGCTCCACCCTGTCGGTGAAGTAGAGCCAAACGCCGATCGCGATGGCTGGAAGGAAAGCCTCGAGAATCACCAGGACGCTCAAACCCGTTGTGTACATATCCGCCTACTCCGTCTGATACGAGATAGCTTGCGTTTCATCCTGCGTATTATATCACTCGCGAGCTCGCGCAACCCTGTACGGCGCGGTGTTCGCGCACTCTTTCCAGCGCCTCAGCCGCCAATGTGAACGGAGCATCTGACTTCGCTGCATCGGATGTCCCATGAATGTGCCAGCTGCGTGCAAATTCGCCGCTAATGGGGTTATAATTGGTTCGACTCCAAGCGCCATATCCTGCGAGGGAGGATTCGAAGATGGCCGCCAACAGCAATCAGAAGCTCAAGATTCTGTACCTATACAAGATGCTGCGCGAGCAGACCGATTCCCAGCACGGCCTGACGATGGCCGATATCCTCCAGAATCTGGAGGAGAAGGGGATAACGGCCGAGCGCAAGAGCATCTACCGCGACATAGATGTGTTGCGTGAATTCGGCTGCAACATCGAGACGCGGCAGCGCTGCCCTGTTGAGTACGAGCTCGTGCGCGATGGGCTTGGCCTTGACGAGCTCATGCTGCTGATCGACGCCGTGCAGGGCTGCAGATTCATCACCGAGAGGATGAGCAACCAGCTCACCAAGGCCATCGGCGGCCTTGCAAGCATCAGCGAGCGCGAGAAGCTCGACAAGCGAGTCCACGTCGACGGGCGCATCAAGAGCAAGAACGAGTCGGTCTTCTTCAACCTCGACAGGATCCACGAGGCCATGCAGAAGCGCAGGAAGGTCTCCTTCCTCTACTACAAGCACGATGTCAACTTCGATCGCGTTTCGCAGCATGATGGCAAATACCGCACGCACACTCCGGTGCAGGTGATATTCTCCGACGGCTTCTACTATCTGGTTGCCTGGAACGACGATTATGAGGACTTCCGCACCTACCGCATCGACCGCATGAACCTGCTGCAGGTCTCCGACGAACCGGCAACGCGCGACAGGCGCATCTCCAACTACAGGTACGAGGACTTCGCCCAGCAGGCATTCGGCATGTTCCACGGCGATCCTGTCACTGTCACGCTGCTTGTTGAGGCCAATGCGGTCGATTCCATAGTCGATCGCTTCGGGGAGAACGTCACTTCATTCGTCAAGGACGGCAAGGCCGAGGTGCATGTCAAGGTGCGCAAGAGCCAGCAGTTCTTCGGTTGGGTGGCTGGATTCAACAACGATGTCAAGATCGTCGCGCCAGAGTCCGTAGTCGAGGAGTACAGGGATTGGCTGAGGGGATTGCTCGAAGGCTAGGCGTGTAGCGCGCCACGCCGCTTGCGTAAGGATTTGCTTGGCGGGGCAACCCAAGATATAGAATCATCAGCAGCAAGCGAACCCGATTGGAGGGGTTACGATGCCGTGCTACATATGCACACGTTGCAACAAATGCGGTATGTATTCCGCCCGCGCGGCCGTCGTCTGCGCCGAGTGCGGGTTCGACCTCCCCATAGGCCAGAACAAATGCCCGAACTGCGGAAGCACGCGATTCAAGGGCGTAGAGAGACCATCGATTCCGCCCACTCCGAGGGAGACCAACATCAAGATCAACCGCGCCAGGCACTAGCCTGGCGTTCGTCTAGTCGGTCGCGTTTCGATCTCCGATTCCGTACTCCCCGATATTGGCGACCATCTCGGCCAGCGTGGTCTTCTGCCTGCCCGTTATCCTCTCGAAGTCATCGGAGAAGCTCGACATCTGGTTCTGCCTGATCGCCGCGCCGAAGGTCACCATTCCGCGCCCGCAGAATGGCGAGTTGCGCGCCTCCTCGGTAACCCACTTGCCATCGGTCTCGCGAGGGATGCCCATTGCGTCGAGTTCGGCGTAGTTCTCCTCGTCCGTGATGAACTCGTAGCTCACCTCGGCACCGAATGCTGGTGCCACGATCTCGATGAACTCCGTGATGGTGCGCAGCTTGTCGCCGGAGATGAAGAACTCCTCGTCGTGGAAGTCGCCTGCAGCGGCGCAGGCAAGCGCGACGGCGCAATCGTTGCGGGAGACATGGGCCATCAGGCCGTCGCCCATGTTGTTGCGGATGACCCCGGTGGTCTTCGCCGCGGTTTCCACAGCGGCGATCATGGCCTCGGCGTACTGCGAGTTGCGCAGGAAGACATGGTCGAATCCGAGCGCATCGATCAGATACTCGGTGTATCTGTGGTCTGCGATCTCGTAACCTGCGTTCTCGAGGAGCTGTGCGCCGGTGATCGAAGTGTAGACGATGCGCTCGACTCCCGCCGCCTTAGCGGCCATCAACGCGTTGGTATGCATCTTGCGCCTCTTGCTGCCAACCTGCGGGAGCGAGATGAACGCCAGTGTCTCTCCTCCGGAAAATGCCTGCTCCAGCTGGGCAGGGTTGCCGTAGTCGGCCTCGCGGCAGTCATAGCCCTGCTCCGCATAGCCTGCGATCTTCTCGATCCTCGGAGCCGTGAGGATAAGATCCTCCTTCGGCACCAGCTCGACGATAGTCTCGACGACCTTGCGTCCCATGTTCCCATCTGCACCGGTGATGATGATCCTGCCCACGAGATCCTCCGTTTCGGTAGTTGTCGGATATGCCAGCGCGCCAGCCGGGAAACCTGCATAGGGATTCGTCTGGAGCGCAAAAACGTCCCGATAGCTATCTTACCCGTTGCTAGGGAAAATGGGGAGCATATGCATGAAGGGGAGTTGACCCGCAACTTGACCGCGCAGGGGAGCCCATGCGCGCAGATTGCCCCTGTTTGCAGTGCATATGGCCTTCAACGGGCTTATAATGATAAGTTGGCAAAACCTGATGCTCGTGATTGCCAACCCGCGTGTAATTGCGTTGGTTCACGGCGATTGGAGGGAAAGCATGTATCAATTCGGACCGATTTCTCCCAGAGTTGCAGCGAACAGGGATCGCTACCGCAATTCGATTCCGCCGATCGACATCGATCGCTACCGCATCGTCACCGACTTCTACAAGTCGCACCGCAACCTCACCGGAATCCTGAAGCGCGCGTACAACTTCAAGAACATGTGCGAGAAGATGCCGTTGCGCGTCGAGGACGACGAGCTCATCGTTGGCACCTACGTTGGGCAATACCATGCGGCCGCGATCTACCCTGAGAACTCGGTGGATTGGCTCATCGACGTCATCGAGACCTACAACTTCCGCGATCGCCATCAGGACCCGTATTGCATGGCAGAGGAGGATCGCCAGTACTTCCTCGACACGATCGACTTCTGGCGCCAGGAATGCCTCGATGCCAAGGTCGAGCCCTATCTGCCCGAGCGCTACAAGAATGAGCTCGCCCTCAACGAGTGCTGCATGTCCGTCGGCTCGCATATCGGCGGCCCCATCGGCCACTTCTGCGCCAACTACGACCGCGCCGTCAAGGAGGGCTTCAAGAAGACCCGCGACATAGCGGCCCAGCGCGTCGAGGAACTCGAGGCCAAGGGCATCGAGGGCGATGAGGCCGACAGCTACAACTTCTACCGTGCCGTCGTCATCGTATGCGATGGAATCATCCTGTTCGCCAAGCGCTACTCCGCCTACTGCGCCGAGCTTGCCAAGAAGTGCGAGAATCCGACGCGCAAGGCCGAGCTCGAGCAGATCGCCGACAATCTCTCCAACTGCATCGAGAATCCCGCGCGCAATTACTGGGAGGCCATGCAGACCGTCTGGTTCTACCAGATGTGCATCATGATGGATGCCAACCTCCACGGCACCTCGGTTGGCCGCATCGACCAGTACGTCGGCTGGTATCTCGAGGACGAGCTCGCTGCAGGCACCATCACGCGCGAGTTCGCGCAGGAGCTGATGGACCTCTACGTCCTCAAGGTCGCAGAGCTCAACAAGATCGGTCACGAGCACATGTCGATGGCTGTTCCAGGCTACACCTCGGGACAGCTCATCACCGTCGGCGGTACCGACCGCGAGGGCAACGATGCCACCAACACCGCAACCTATCTGCTGCTCGAGACCGGCGCGCGCCTGCTCCTCCACGATCCGCCGATGGCTCTGCGCACCCATCCCAACATGCCCTATTCGCTATGGGAGTGCGCGATCGAGACCACCAAGCGCGCTGGTGGCGTGCCCAGCTTCTACAGCGATCCGGTTTGCGTCGAGATGCTGCAGCAGAAGCCAGGCCACGGCCTTTCCCTCGAAGATGCGAACGACTACACGCTCATCGGCTGCGTCGAGCCTTCGGGCTGGGGCAACGAGTGGAGCGCCTCCGGCACCACTGGCGGCTTCGAGGCCTACTTCAACCTGGTCAACGGCCTGCACATGGCCATCAACAACGGCGTC
>JAFWGD010000011.1 GCA_017515355.1 Coriobacteriales bacterium | reverse complement strand
TCCTCTGCGGAGACGTTCTCCGAGAAGATCTTCTTGAACTCCGCGACGAGCTTCTTAAGATCGTCGGCGTCGAGGTCGGTGTCGTCCTTGATGCCCTTGGCGCTCTTTGCCGCGGTGATCGCCTTCTCAAAGTGATCTCCGTCGATGCCCATGACGACGTTGGAGAACATCTGGACGAACCTGCGGTAGCTGTCCCAAGCGAAGCGCGGGTTGCCGGTCTGCTTGATGAGCCCCTGGACGGAATCGTCGTTCATGCCGAGGTTGAGGACGGTATCCATCATGCCAGGCATCGACATCGGAGCGCCGGAGCGGACGGAGACGAGCAGCGGATCCTCGGAGTCGCCGATCTTCTTGCCGATGCGCGCCTCGAGGTCCTCGCGATACTCCTGGATGGTGTCGAGCACGCCCTCGGGGAACTCGCCGGTGCGGGCGTAGTCCATGCATGTCTGGCAGGAGATCGTGAAGCCGGGTGGGACGGGAAGCCCGATCTGGGCCATCTCCGCGAGATTCGCTCCCTTGCCGCCGAGGACATCCCTCATGTCCTTGTTGCCTTCAGTGACGTTGTTGCCTTGCGCATCTTTGCCGAAACGGAATACGCGCTGCTTGATATCGGACACCTTGGTCTCCTTCGCTCTGACACTGCCATGACTATAGATAGAGGCTGCGCGACGGGGCGATCCATCGCCTCTGCCCAGCCTCTGAAAGTGGGCTTCGAACGCTCGCCTTCCAAGATTGATGATACTCCAAATGGACTGCATATTGTGGCTTTTTTGCAAACGTATCGAGGAGTTGGAAGGGAGGTGCAGCGTTGATTTCGCACGGTGGCCGTCGAGGCGGCCGCAAGAGCCCTTGGGACGACCTTTCTCCCATTCGCCCGCGGTCTGTGCACGCCCTGAACGGCAGCTCGATTTGTCCAGATATGCCCAATCGCTTAGAATATCGATGCTCACCTATGCCTGCGCAAGGCGCCCGAAGCGCTTCGCAGCGCGGTCGTAGAATGCTTCACGAGCACGAAATGCAGCCGAAAAGATGGAGCGTGCATGATAGCATTCCCGCGTAAAGCGGCGATAATTGCATCACTTCTGGCATTCATACTCTCTATGGCGCTGATGGCTGCGTTCGGCGCCAGCCTCGCGTATGCCGAGGATTCCGTCGACGACCTCAACAGGAAGGTCGAGCAAACCGCTGCCGAGTACAACAAGGCATCGCAGCGCGTTGACGACCTCAGCGCCGAGATCGAATCGAACGAGAAGAAGCTCGCCGAGCTCGAGAGCAAAATCGACAGCGCCACCGAGGAGAGCGCACGCGCTGCCAAGAACCTCTACATCTACCAGCGCAACACCCCTTCGCTGATAACGCTCGTCTTCAGCTCCAAAAGCCCGTCGGAGCTCTTCAAGACGATCGATTACATGAACGAATACGAGGACTCCCTTCTCCATACGATCAGCGCATCGAAGCGCATGAAAGCCGATATCGAGAAGACCAACGAGGCGCTTGTGGCGGAGAGGAAGGAGGCCGAGGCCGCCAAGGAGCAAGCCGCGAAGGCGCTCGAGGAGGCCAAGGCCGCTCGCAAGGAGGCGATGGACCGCGCCGCCGAACAGGCGAAGAAGGAGGCCGAGGCCGAGAAGAGGGAGAAGGCTGCGAAGAACACCGGCAAGGCCAGCCCGGTTTCGAGCGGTGAGGTCAACTGGAATGTCTCGAAGTCCGAGTTCATCAAGACATGGACCCCGCGCATCGATGCCTACCTCGCCGGTTCTCCCCTGGCCGGGCAGGGCAAGACCTTTGCCACAGCAGCGTGGAACCACGGAGTCGACCCTCGTTGGTCTCCCGCGATCTCCTACGTCGAGAGCAGCCGTGGCCTGCATTGCTTCAGGGAGCACAACGCTTGGGGTTGGGGCAGCTCTTCATGGGGTAGCTGGGAAGAGGCGATCGATGCGCACGTGGCCGGACTGGCACGAGTCTACGGCTCGACGCTCACCTATTCCGCCGCGAAGAAGTACTGCCCGCCCAACTACGAGCACTGGTACAAGACCTGCTTGGAGCAGATGCGCAGGATCTAGCCAAGCCTGGCGGCTTGCAGGCTCCAAGCCATTCTCAGCCCTACAATTTCCTCAGCCCTACAGCTTCTCCAGAATATCGCGCGCCACGAAGACACCGCTGGCGGAGGCATGCGAGAGCGAGTGAGTCACACCGCTGCCGTCGCCTATCACGTAGAGGCCGGGGTAGCGGGTCTCGAGGTTGTCCGCCAGCTTGACGTGCATGTTGTAGAACTTGACCTCCACGCCGTAGAGAAGCGTATCGTCGTTGGCCGTGCCCGGCGCGATCTTGTCGAGCGCATAGATCATCTCGATGATGGCGTCCAGGATGCGCTTGGGCAGCACGAGGCTCAGGTCACCCGGCTCCGCGGTGAGCGTAGGCGTGACGAAACCCTCTCTGATCCGCTCATGCGTGCTGCGGCGCCCCCTGATGAGGTCGCCGAAGCGCTGCAGCAGCACGCCGCCGCCAAGCATGTTGGACAGCCTCGCAATACTCTCGCCGTAGCCGTTGGAATCCTTGAAGGGCTCGGTGAAGTGCTTGGATACGAGCAGCGCGAAGTTGGTGTTCTCGGTCTGCCGCTGCGGATCCTCGAAGCTGTGTCCATTTACGGTGATGATGCCGTTCGTGTTCTCATTGACGACGATGCCGCGAGGGTTCATGCAAAACGTCCTCACGTTGTCGCCGGACTTCTGCGTGCGATAGACGATCTTGCTCTCGTAGAGCTCGTCGGTGAGGTGCGCGAACAGCGTCGCGGGCAGCTCGACTCGCACGCCGATGTCGACTCGATTGCTCTCGGTGGGGATGTCGAGCTTGCGGCAAAGCCCCTCCATCCACTTGCTGCCGCTGCGGCCAACCGAAACGATGCAACGTGCGCATGTGCGCGAGATGCCGTCGGATTCGATGCGATACCCTCCTTCGATGGGCTCGATCTCCCTGACGGGCGTGCAGAAGAGGAAGTCGACTTTCTTGGAGAGCTCCTTGTAGAGATTGCCGAGGACGACGAGGTTCTTGTCGGTGCCGAGATGGCGGACCTGTGCGTCGAGCAGCTTGAGCTTGTTCTGCATGCATAGCTTCTTGATAGAGGTGCTGGCCGTGGAGTAGAGCTTGGTGCCCTCGCCGCCATAGGCGAGGTTGATCTCATCGACGTACTCCATGAGCGCTATCGCCTCGCGCTTGCCGATGTATTCGTGGAGCGTGCCGCCGAAGTCGTTGGTGATGTTGTACTTGCCGTCGGAGAAGGCGCCGGCGCCGCCGAAGCCGCTCATGATCGAGCAATGCTCGCAGTTGATGCAGGCCTTGACCTTGTCGCCGTCGATGGGACATTTGCGCTTGTCGAGCTCGTTGCCGCTCTCGAAGACGGCGATGCGCAGGCTCGGATCCCCCTTGCTCAGCTCATACGCTGCGAAGATGCCGCCCGGTCCCGCTCCGATGATGATGACGTCATAGTCCACGGTTCGCTCCTCTTTGCCGAATCCATCTGGAAAAGCATAGCAGATTAGGGAAGACGAAGAGCGGGCACCCGCGCTGGATGCCCGCTCCCCTTCTTCTGGAAACCTTTGCCGAAAGTCGCCGTGCGCTAACCCTTGAGGGCCTTTGCGACGACGTTGGCCGCCTCCCAGCCGGTGAAGAACGCGAAGGCGCTGCACGAGCCGGAGTCGTAGTAGTTGTAGTGGTTGCCATAGAAGCCGCCAGCGTCATTGCCGCTCGCATACAGACCCGGGATCACCTTGCCCTCGGAATCGAGTGCCTGGGTGAACTCGTTGATCTTGATTCCGCCGAGCGTGCAGAACAGGAACGCATGGACGAGGATCGCATAGAACGGAGGCTCGTCGATGGCCACGAGCGCCTCCTCATCCTTGAAGAAGACGGGATCGAACTTGTCGGCGCACGCCTTGTTGTAGCTCTCCCAGGTCTCCTTGAGCTGAACCGGA
>JAFWGD010000114.1 GCA_017515355.1 Coriobacteriales bacterium | reverse complement strand
GTACTTGATCTCGTCGGCGGAGTACCTGAAGTTCATCGGAACCACGACCGCGCCGGTCTTAAGGACACCGAAGTAGATCGGCAGCCACTCGAGGCAGTTCATCATGAGGATGGCCACCTTGTCGCCCTTGACGGTGCCGTCATGGAGCAGCATGTGCGCGAAGCTGTTCGACTGGTCGTTGAATTCCTTCCAGGTGATCTCGCGCCTGTACATCTTGTAAGGGTTCGTCTCGACGAGCGCAACCTCATCGCCATAGAGCTTGGCATTCTCAACCAAGATGTCAGTGATCGGCATAATATCTCCTTTTGCGCTTGTAAAATTCCAGCAATCCATAATTATACGTCAGTAATTCTCTGTTGGTCGGCATCTATACTATCAACAGCACAGGCAGTGGGATAATTCTTCCAAACGCCACATTGCAGGAAATTTCTTGAATGGGGGAGTAATGGGTGTCTTCGAGGGAGTTGGAAAGCTGGGTTTCGGCCTTATGAGGCTGCCCAGGCTCTCCAGTGGCGAGATAGACGTCGAGCTAACGAAGAGGCTGGTCGACCTCTTCATGGATGCCGGGTTCAACTACTTCGACACAGCATGGGCATACGAGGGAAGCGAGAAGGCGATCAAGGAGGCGCTGTTCGACCGCTATCCGCGCGAGCGCATCAAGTTCGCCACGAAGGTTGCCTCTTGGATGATGTGCGACGGGCCAGATGATGTAGAGAGGCAGTTCGAGGAGTCGCTCGCGGATACCGGAGCCGGATTCTTCGATTACTACCTGCTCCATAACATCGGAGACAGCCGCACCGCCTTCTTCGACAAGTACGACACTTGGTCGATGATCGCGCGCAAGAGGGAAGAGGGGCTCATCGGGCATTTCGGCGTGTCGACCCACGGCACCCCAGAGGAGATCGATCGCGTGCTCACCGAGCATCCGGAGATCGAGTTCGTGCAGGTGCAGATCAACTACGGCGACTGGGAGAATCCGGTGCTGCAGTCTCGCAAATGCTACGAGACCATCCGCAAGCATGGCAAGGAAATCACTGTCATGGAGCCTATCAAGGGCGGAATGCTGGCCAACCCACACACGAAGGTCCAGAGCCTCCTCAAGTCGGTTCGCCCCGAAGATTCCTGCGCCTCTTGGGCTCTGCGTTTCGCAGGCAGCTTGGAGGGGGTCGCGGTGGTGCTCTCGGGAATGAACGGCATTGAGCAGATGGAGGACAACGTACGCACATTCAAGGATTTCGAGCCTCTGAGCGAGAGCGAGTACGATGTGCTTGCCGAGGCGCGAAAGATCATCGACAGCATCGATCTCGTGCCGTGCACCAATTGCAAATACTGCGAGAAGATGTGCCCGAAGGATATCGGAATCCCTGGAACGATAGCTGCGGTCAACTACATGAAGGAGTACGAGAGCCGCGAGAACGGATTCTTCCAGCTCATCTCGCTCGTGGCGTTCCCTGGCAAGGCCCTGCCGGTCGAGTGCATCCACTGCGGTGCGTGCGAGGTCGCCTGCCCCCAGAAGCTCCAGATTCGCGAATGCATGGATATAGCCGTCGAGGAGCTCATGGGGCATGTCGACGAGTACAAGAGAGTAAACCTCATCAAGGGCTTCAATCCGCAGGATTAGCTTGCGATTCGCAAGCCGCTTGGAATTGCGAGAGCGCACGGGCGCGCTCGTTGCATTAAGCTTGCTAGGGATCGATCGATTGAAAGGCGAGCGCGAATGAAGAAGATGGGAGCCAAAGAGCTAACGATCCTCGTAACATGCTGGATGGCAGTGTCGTGGATCAGCTCCGACATGTACCTTCCCGCTCTGCCGATTCTCGATCAGACCTTCCCCGTATCCTATGCGATCATCAACCTTACGCTCGTCGCCTATACAGGCGCGATGCCGATCGGCGCTGCAATCATCGGGCCGATTGCGGACAGGTTCGGAAGGCTCATGCCGCTACGTGTGAGCAGCATTGCGTTCGTTGTCACGATGTTCGCGTGCGCCGTAGCTCCCAACATCTGGATCCTCATCGTCATGCGCTGCATCTCCGGGCTTTG
>JAFWGD010000113.1 GCA_017515355.1 Coriobacteriales bacterium | reverse complement strand
GGACGGGAGAAGAAGACAGAACTTCTTCAGCCCGTTATGGATACAAGCTTTGAGAGAGCAGTCTTGAAAAACGCATCAACGAGAGGAGATCAAGGAATGAAAAGAGTTATCACATACGCTTCCGTGTGCTCTTCCGATCTCGCGCACCGTCAGGCAGACTTCGTCGCCTGACACCCGCGGAAGCATCCTGTCCAAGACGATGAGGTCGAAGTGGCGTTTGTCGAACTCGTCCAGCGCCTCCTGGCCGTCCACCGCCGTGGTGACCTTGTAGTTCTCGCGCTCGAGGTATGCGGCTACCGCCTCGCGAATGGCCTTCTCATCCTCGACCAGCAGAATGTGCCTGATTTCCTGCATATCGTTCTCTCCTAACGCGAATAGAAATCTCTAGATATAGTTTACCCTCAAACCTGAATCAATCCTGCAGCATTTGCATGGGTTGCAGCCGATGCGCCCCATTGCGCGCCGTTTTCGCGCACTCAGAGCACCGAGAACGCGCGCACCCGCACCTTGCCCTTGCCCGAGCCGTCTCCCTTGGGAATCGACGTGTAGACGACGATGCTGCCTGAGGTGCCGGTCGAGACAAGGAAATCGCCATAGCTCTCGCTGCCCTTGACGGTGTCGATGGCGAAGAACTGGCGGTTGGCCATGTCGCAGCCGACGACGGCCTTGGTACTCTTGATCACGATGTACTTCCCCACCTGCGCGGGCGTCACGAACGGAGTCCTGTTGAAGCGCATGTACTTGCCATCGCCGGTGGCGGAGTAGGTGCCGAAATTGGAGATGCCGTCGCCGAAGTTGTAGTTCTGCTCGATGCCGAATACGAAGGTGTCGTTCATGTAGATCGCTGTGTTCACGCGCATCGACTTCGGCAGGATCTGCCCCTTGATCGGCTGGTTCGTCGCCGAGTCGATCGCGGTCATCTGGTAGCGCGTGGACGATGTATCGGCACGCGGAACGATAGTGACGATGCCATCGGAGGCCTGCGGGTTGGTGATCATCCTGCCGTGCGAGGTGTAGACGATCTGCGAAAGCGGCATGCTCACCGTCGCGCATTTGAGGTAGGAGTCGGACTCCTTCGCCTCTCCGTTCGGGTCGGGCATGACCGTCCAGTAGGCCTTCTTGTCGCATACGCAAAGCATGGGCGGATCGAAGTCCGCATCGCCCTCGTCGACCTTGATCGGGTCCATGATCTTCGCCGAGGAATTGACCGCGGCGAGGTAGACGCGCCAATCGCCGGTGCGCAGATTGCACTCCGTCCAGATGGCTATTTCTCCGTTGCCGCGCGCGTCGTAGATCGTGTAGCCCTCGGACTGGCCGATCGCCTGGTTGAGGAAGTAGACGACCTTGCCGCTCGACATCACGAGGAAGCCGAGCCTGGTGAGGACGTTGTTCGAGCTGCCCGGCGAGATGACTATCGCAAGGCTGTCGCAGTCCATGTGCAGGATGCTGCCCATATCGATATCGTAGGTGGCCCACTCGGAGATGCACTTCGAAGTGGTGAGCTCCTCGAAGTCGGAGGACTGGATGAC
This sequence comes from Coriobacteriales bacterium, assembly GCA_017515355.1. Taxonomy (GTDB): domain Bacteria; phylum Actinomycetota; class Coriobacteriia; order Coriobacteriales; family CADBOM01; genus RGIG5709. Next base: position 1,600 of record JAFWGD010000113.1, on the reverse strand, counting down.
CGAGCTTTCGGGCACCGACAGCTCGGTGATCTCGAATTCGCCGTTGAGCTGGTCGTCTCCCGAACCCGACGAGCAGCCGATCAGCATCGTTGTGCCGGAGACGAGCAGCGATGCGGCAGCCGAGCCGAGGATGAAGTCGCGGCGAGTGATGCCGCGCTCTGGGCGCGCGCCCTCGGCCTCCCCTGCTTCCAACTCGCGCTCTTCGGCGCGCCTGTCTGTCGAATCCGTTGCCATCTCGAGCTTCCAATTTCGTTCGAATCTGCACCTATAGGTTATCACGAAGAGCGCATCGGGCGGCGTTTGCCCACACGATGCGCACAAACGCATCTGCTAGCAGCATTTGCAGCATTTGCAAGTCTCCAAATTTGCCTGACTTTGTGCTAGCTTGTTGCTATCAGGTTTTACGTCGATCGGAGGTTGATGTGGCGGCAGAAATCATCACTATCAGCAGGCAATACGGCAGCGGCGGACGTGCGGTTGGCGAGGCGCTTGCTGATAGGTTGGGATACAAGTACTACGACCGCGAGGTAATCAGGGCAGCTGTCGAGGAGAGCGGGCAGGAACAGAGGATCGTCGAGGCCGGCGGGGTTTCGTCGGACGATGTGGTGGCGCATTTCCTCTCGTTTGCCAACGGCGCATCGGATATGGACAACGGGCTTTCGCTTCCCGACCGCGCCTTCAAGCTCCAGGCCAAGATCATGAGGAAGCTCGCCTCTGAGGGCCCAGCGGTTTTCGTAGGACGCGCCGCAGATTTCGTCTTGCAGGATTGCCCCAATCTGCTCAGGATCCGCATCTTCGCGGACGAGAACACGCGCATCCAGCGCGTGATGGAGCGCAACAACCTCACCGAGAAGGGCGCAGCGGCCAGGATCAAGAAGATCGACCGCGGACGCGAGCTCTACTACGAGCAGTTCACCGGCGGAGACTGGGGCGACGTGAGCGACATCGCCATCTCGACCAGCAAATTCACTATCGAGCAGGTCATCGACATCTTGGAGGGAATCATCAAGAACTACTAGCCGCAGCCATCGCGCCTAGGCTCGCAAAGAAGGCGGCATCTCCTCGGAGGTGCCGCCTTTCGCATGCTGAGATATTCGGCGCGCGGTTAGAACTCGACGCCCTCGAGGCGATCGAAGAGCACGTCGATGCGCGTCAGGAACGCCTTGGGGTCGAAGATGGCATCGAGCTGCTCGCCGGTCAGCGTGCAGTCGGGATCGTCGGCGAGCATCTCCTTGTAGGTCTTGCCCGGGCGGGCCTGCTGGATGTCGTCCCAAACCTTCATCGCATTGCGCTGGACGATGGCATAGGCCTCCTCGCGCGTGATGTTGGTCTCGACGAGGGCTAGGAGTACGCGGCTCGAGAAGATCAGGCCGCGCGTGCGCTGGAGGTTGGCCATGCAGTTTGCGGGATAGACGATCAGGCCGTCGAGGATCCACTGCATCTTGGAGAACATGTAGTCGAGAGCGGTGAAGCTGTCGGCGATTACGACGCGCTCGGCGCTGGAGTGCGAGATGTCGCGCTCGTGCCACAGCGCGCAGTTGTCGAAGCCGACCTGCGCGTTGGCCTTGACCACGCGCGAGAGTCCGCAGACGCGCTCTGC
>JAFWGD010000112.1 GCA_017515355.1 Coriobacteriales bacterium | reverse complement strand
TGCCGTCATCGCCTGTAGCGACTACCGGAGCGAACGCGGGCGCGCCGAAGGGAGAAACGCCTTCGTCGTCAAGGGGCATCAGCCTGGTCTCGTCAAGCGCCGGGTCGAAGTAATCGTGGGAACGCTGCGCCTCGAACTCGTCGAAGGGCGCATCGTCGAACCCGTCATAGTCCAGCGGCTCGGCCTCGTCGAACGACGCGCTCTCGAACTCATCCAACGAAGCGTCATCGAACTCATCGAGCTGCGAATCGTCAGGCTCGACGGGAAGCGGCTGCTTGTTGATGTTGGAGGCGACGTGCTTGCCTTGGTACTTCGCGGCCATTACTTCTTCCTGATTTCGGAGATGAACCCCTTGAGGATGAAACCGATGATGCCAAGCACCAGAACGCCCCCGAGAATCCAAAGGACGTAGGTTGGCACCGCAAAACCGAATATCGTAGTCATATCGTTCTCCTTGCGTACCTGATCGTTTATCGGCTAATGGGCCGTCACGAGCTTCTCGAGCGTCTCATCGTAGATCGCCTTGACCTCGGCGAGGTCGGCGCTGACCTTGCCCGCGATCTCGATGCGGCTCCCGCCAACTGTTCCGATGACGGACAGCGGCACACCCTTTGCCTGGGCCATGTCGACGATGCTGTCGACGCACTCCTCGGCGGCGGAGATCACCACACGGCTCTGAGTCTCGGCGAACAGCGATGCGCATCCGCCGAGTCCATCGTCGAGATCGACGCTGAAGCCGATGTTGCCCGCGAGCGCGCTCTCGGTGAGAGCGACTGCGATGCCGCCCTCGGAGCAATCGTGGGCAGACTTGATCGTCTTGCTCGCGATGAGGTCGAGAAGCATGGCGTCGAGGTCTGCCTCGAGCTCGAGATCTACCACCTGGGGGCTTGCCCGTTGCTAGACCGTAGCGCGACCTCAGGAACTCGGATCCGCCGAGCTCGTCGAGAGTCTCGCCGAGCAGGATGATGACGTCGCCAGCATCCTTGAAGCTGGGGGTCATGATCTTGTCGAGGTCGTCGATGACGCCGACCATGCCGATATTGGGGGTCGGGAAGATCGCGTTGCCGAACGACTCGTTGTAGAAGCTGACGTTACCGGAGATGACGGGGATCCTGAAGCGCTTGCACGCATCGGAAAGCCCGTCGATCGCGGTCGAGAACGTCCAGAACACCTCTGGCTTCTCGGGATTTCCGAAGTTGAGGCAGTCGGTGACAGCCGCCGGCTTGGCCCCGACGCAAGCGAGGTTGCGCGTCGCCTCGACGATTGCGCCCTGTGCTCCGACGTAGGGATCGAGATAGCAGTAGAGGCCGTTGCAGTCGGTGGTCAGGGCGATGCCGCGGTTGGTCATCTCTCCCCTGCCCGTGTCGCCGATGCGCACGACCGCCGCGTCGGCACCGGGAAGCACGACCGTGTTGCCCTGCACCTGGTGGTCGTACTGCTGCCAGATCCACTTGCGCGAGCAGATGTTGGCGCTCGCGATCATGTCCATGTATGCCTGCTGCAGCTCCTCTTCGCTCTCGGGGAGATCGAGCGCGGAGATGTCGAACGCCGCAACCTCGTCGAGGTATGCAGGGCGCTCCATTGTCGGATCGTATACCGGCGCATCCTGAGCCAGCTTCTCAGCCGGCATGTCGGCGACGATCTGCTCATCCTCGGGAAGGTCGGTGTCGCGGACGACGAACCTGCCGGTATCGGTGATCTTGCCGATCGGCGCGTATGCGACTCCCCATCTGTCGCAGCACTCGGCCACATCGGGAAGGTTCTCCGGGGTGACGACGGCGAGCATGCGCTCCTGCGACTCGCTGACCATGATCTCGAATGGCTGCATGTTCTCCTCGCGCTGGATGACCTTGCGCACGTCGATGTCGATGCCGACTCCGCCGCGCGATGCCATCTCGGAAGCCGATGAGGTGAGTCCGGCCGCACCGAGGTCTCCCAGGGCGACGAACTTGCCTGCCTTGAGAAGCTCGAGACAGACCTCGATGAGGAGCTTCTCCTCGAGCGGGTCTCCAACCTGGACAGCAGGCCTCTTGTTCTCGGCAGCCTCGTCGAACTCCTGGCTGGCAAGCGTAGATGCGCCGCCGATGCCGTCGCGGCCGGTGGAGGAGCCGATGAGCACCACATGGTTGCCCGGACCCGAACCCACGGCGCGAGTGAGCTCCTCCTCGCGAAGGAGGCCGACTCCGACGACGTCGATCAGGCAGTTGCCCTCGTACGCCTCGTCGAAGAAGACGTCGCCGCCGACGGTGGGAATTCCGAGGCAGTTGCCATAGGAGCTGACTCCGCCAACCGCGCCATCGAACAGATAGCGCTGGCGAGGCTTGTCGAGGGTTCCGAAGCGCAGCGAATCCATCGAGGCGATCGGGCGCGCGCCCATCGTGAAGATGTCGCGGATGATGCCGCCGACACCGGTCGCGGCGCCCTGGAAGGGCTCGATCGCGCTCGGGTGGTTGTGCGATTCCATCTTGAATGCCACGGCCCAGCCATCGCCGACGCTGATGACGCCAGCATTCTCGCCCGGGCCCTGGAGCACGTACTCGCCCTCGCTCGAGAACTTCTTGAGCTGCAGCTTGGAGTGCTTGTAGGAGCAATGCTCACTCCACATCAGAGAGTAGATGTAGAGCTCGGTGATGGTCGGCGTGCGACCTTGGATCTTGCAGACGTGCTCGTACTCACCCTGCGTGAGGCCGAGCTCGATGGCGGTCTGGAGGCCAAGCTCGGCATCCATGCCCTCGAGGTTGGATACTGGATCTGGAATGGCTTCCATCGACTCGATGATCTTCTCGCTCATAGCACAGCCCCTTCCAGCATGCGGACGATTCCATTGAAGAAATCGACGCCGTCCCTATTTCCAGCGACGCCATCGCAGACGCGCTCGGGATGCGGCATCATTCCGAGCACGTTGCCGCGCTCGTTGCAGATGCCCGCGATGTTGTCGAGCGCGCCGTTCGGCGCCGAATTCGGAAGCACCTCGCCGTTCTCCTCGCAGTACCTGAGGACGATCTGGCCGTTGTCCTGCAGGGCTTTCAGGGTGTCGGGATCGCAGATGTAGTTGCCCTCGTTGTGGGCGATGGGCAGGTGGTAGACGGTGCCTGCGGGGGCATCGGTCCACTTGCAGACGCTATTCTCGAGACGCAAGGCGACGGTCTTGCAGAGGAACTTGAGACCGACGTTGCGGATGAGCGCTCCGGGAAGCAGATGCGCCTCGGTGAGGATCTGGAAGCCGTTGCAGATTCCGATGATCGGTTTGCCGGCTTCAGCCTCGCGGACGACCTCCTCCATCACCGGCGAGAACCTGGCGACGGCGCCGCAGCGCAGATAGTCGCCATAGGAGAATCCGCCTGGGAGCAGGATCGCGTCGAATTTGGAGAGGTCCCTCTCCTGATGCCACACGAACGAGGCATCGTGGCCGAGATACCTTATGGCATGCACGGCATCCTGCTCGCAGTTCGAGCCAGGAAACGAAACTACGCCGAAATGCATCCTAATCCTCCGCTCCGATGGTGAAGTCCTCGATGACAGGGTTGGCCAGGAGCTTCTCGCACATCTCCTCGATGTCCTCGACGGTGACCGAGTCGTCGACGTCCATCTGGATGAACTTGCCGATCTTGACATCGTTGATGCCCTCGTAGCCGAGGTTGCCCAGCGCGTTCTTGGAGATCGTGCCCGCCGGGTCGAAAATGCCCTTCTTAGCCGTTACGAAAATCTGATACTTGGCCATTCCTGATCCTTTCATCTTTAGCCTATCGAAAGCGCACCGCCGATCGGCGCGCAACGATGATAAGAATGAATATGGGCGAACCCGCAGTTCGCCCATCTCAATAAGCTTGCTTGCTATTTCATTGGGACATCGAGCTCTTCGTCCTTGGCGTACTTCTTCCCGAAGATCGGGATCTTCGACCTCATCCTCCTGCTCTTCTCCAGCTTCTCCCTCTCCTCGGCCTCCTGCTTGGCGATCAGATGGTTGTATTCCTTCTTCGATACCTTGCGGGAAAGCTCGAGGTTCTGGCGCTGCTTCTGGAATTTCTGGATCTTGGAGAACTGGATCCAGAAGGCGAAGCCAACCTCGATGTAGGCCACGATCATGCAGCCCCAGAAGACATAGGAGTTGTTGCCGCCGATTGGAATGCAAGCGCGAAGACCACGAGGACTCCAATGAGGGCGCCCCACCAGATCTTTGTCCACTTCTTCTCCTCCGGGCTCTTGACTCCCGTGATCTTCTTGCGGCCCTCGGCCTGGCTCCTTGCAGCGATGCGCCTTGCGCGCTGCTGCTCCTTGGCCTTCTGCTCCTCCTTGAGCTCCCTTCCCTTCTTCTTGGGCTTTGGCTCCTGATAGACCGTCGACGCGAGGTCGCGCTTGGGTTTTGCGGAGGAGGCGGACTTGCGGGTCGCGCCAGTCTTCTCGTTGTCAACCGCTGCGTTGTTGCGCTCGTTGTGAATGGATCTTCTAGTCATCTATGTCTCCACTGTCAGCAGTGCGTGATTCCTTTTTTCCAACAAACCATGATAAATGATTCGCGCATGTTTTTTCAGCGCCAAACCCTATAAAGATGCCGATGCAGCTACGAAAGGCTGACCCGTGATGGTCTCGTAGGCTTGGATGTACTTCTCCGAGGTCTTGGCGATGATGTCGGCGGGCAGGCGCGGAGGTTCACCGGTGCGATCCCAGTGCGCGTCGAGCCAGTCCCTGATGAACTGCTTGTCGAAGCTCGGCTGACTCTTGCCCGGCTCGTACAGATCGGCTGGCCAGAAGCGCGACGAGTCGGGGGTGAGCACCTCGTCTGCAAGGATGATCTCCCCGTCGACGACGCCGAACTCGAGCTTGGTGTCGGCGATGATGATCCCACGCGATGCCGCATGCTCGCTGGCCTTCTTGTAGATCGCGATCGTCTTGTCGCGCAGGGTCTTAGCCGCCTCGAGCCCTATCTTCCCGACGATCGCCTCGAAGCTGACGTTCTCGTCGTGATCGCCGATCTCGGCCTTTGTGGAGGGAGTGAAGATCGGCTCGGGGAGCTTGCTGGAATTGACCAGCCCCTCAGGCAGCGGAATCGAGCAGACCGTGCCATGGGCGTTGTATTCCTTGAGGCCGCTTCCCGCTAGATATCCGCGGACGATGCACTCCACTGGGAACATCTCCGCCTTCTTGACGATCATGAATCGACCTGCGAGGTAGTCGGCGTGCTGCTTGAACTCCTCGGGCAGGTCGGCAACGTCGGCGCTGATGACGTGGTTTCCGATCACGTCGGCGAGCAGATCGAACCAGAAGAGCGAGATCTGATTGAGAACCTCTCCCTTGTGAGGGATCTCATCGCCCAAAATGTAGTCGAAAGCAGAGATCCTATCTGAAGCGACCATGAGGAGCCTGTCCCCGAGGTCGTAGATATCCCTTACCTTGCCCTGGCTGTCTGGCCTAATCTCCATGCGTGCCATCTGATTCGACATCTCCTTCGATAAAATCTTCCATTGCTTCCATAGCTTCGATGAGCGACTCGTCAGAGTCCTTGCGCGCCTTGGACTTGCCGATGCGCGGAATGTACCTTCTGGGTTTGGCGACTTCGACGGCAGGGGCTTCCTCATCCAGCTTGAAGCGCTGCCTGATCCTGTTATCGTTCTTGCGCCTGAGCCTCTCGGCGAGGCGCTTGTCGGCCTTGGAGAGCCCTTCCTCTTCCAGCAGCGGGATGTAGACCGTGAACCGGCTGCCCACACCCTCGGTCGACTCGACGTTGACCCAGCCGTTGTGGCGCTCGACGATCTCCTTGACGATGGCCAAGCCGATGCCCAGGCCTCCCGATCCCCTCGCGCGCCCAGCATCGGCGCGCCAGAACCTCGAGAAGCAGTGCTTGAGATCATCTTTCGACATGCCTACGCCGGTATCCTCGACGTGAATCTGGGCCATCATCGTACCCTTCTTCACCTCGATGGTCACCTTTCCGCCCTCGGGCGTGTACTTGATGGCGTTGGAGAGCAGATTGGCAGTGGCCTGCTTGATGAGGTCGGGATCGCCCATGATGAGGACGTTCGGGTCGGCTATGTACTCGAACTCGAGCTGCTGGTCGCCGAGGAACATCTGGTGCGTGTAAGCGAGCTCCTCGAGAAGCTCTCCGAGGTTTATCGGCTCCAGGTTGATAGGAGTCGAGCGATTCTCGAGACGCGAGAGCCTCAACAGGGCATCCACGAGTTTGCTCAGACGGTTGACCTCGCTTGCGATCATGTTGAGATGCTGGTCGTCAGCGGGCAAGACGCCATCGATCATCGCCTCTACGGTGGCCTGCATGGCCATCAGGGGTGTGCGCAGCTCATGCGCCACATCGGAGGTGAGCCTGCGCTCGAGCTCGCGGTCGTTTTGGATCGACTCCGCCATCGCATCGAAGGTCTCGCCGAGCTGCGAGATCTCATCGCTGCCGGTGAGGTTGGTGCGCGCGGCGAGGTTGCCTCCCTTGATCGCGTTGGCGGTCCTGGTGATCTTGCGAACCGAATCGAAGAGATAGCGGCTGAAGACCACTCCGATGCCGACCGCGGCGATGATTGCCGCCAGTGCAGCGAAGGTCAAGGCGCCGTAGGAATTGGTCCTGAAGTCCAAGTCGCGCTGGGTCATCATCAGACTCGAATCGGAAACGTGGATGTAGACCGTTCCGACCTCCTCGCCATCGACGACTATCTTCGATGAGACGCTGTTCTCCACGACGATCTCGGCGGGAATGGTCTCATCGCTTCCGCTGGATGCGTAGATCAGCCGATCCTCTGAATCGAAGATGCGCAGCTCCATGTTGCCCTCGAGGAACGTCGACTGTATGTCCTCGTAGTCTTCTGGCCATGCCATGTTCTTGCGGTAGTCGTTGGCCAATTGCCGCGCAACGGAATCTGAGCGGCTCTGAACGTTGTTGATCGCGTACTCATGGAAGCTTGAGTTCCACACCGCGGCGAGGATCAGCGCGGTGAAGAGCGCCGTCATGATCGAGACGAGACCGAAGAGCAGCGCGATGCGCACGTAGTATGACCGAATGCCGATGCTGCGCTCGGTTTTCTTCGCGCGTTGCGCTACTGGTTTGCTTCTAGAATCGTCCCTTGGCACTTGCCTATCACTTGTCCTTCGGGTCCTCGAAGCGGTATCCGATGCCATGGACGGTGTAGAGCCACGTCGGGTTGCGCGGGTCGTCGCCCAGCTTGGCCCTCAGGTTCTTGATGTGGCTGTCGATCGTGCGCTCGTATCCCTCGAAGTCGTAGCCGAGAACCTTCTCGACAAGCTCGATGCGCGTGTAGACGCGCCCAGGATAGTGCGAGAGCATCGTGAGGAGCTTGAACTCGCTGGCAGTTAGGTCGACCTCCTTGCCGGCGACGAAGACCTTGTGGCCAGAAAGGTCGATCTCGAGGTCGCCGAAGGTCTGGATCTCGCGCTGCGGGTCGGACTCCATCTTCGAGCGACGCAGCAGCGCTCTCACCCTGGCGACAAGCTCGCGCGGGGAGAACGGCTTGATCAGGTAGTCGTCGGCTCCTAGCTCGAGGCCGATGATCCTATCCTCGACCTCGCCACGCGCGGTGAGCATGATGATCGGCACG
>JAFWGD010000111.1 GCA_017515355.1 Coriobacteriales bacterium | reverse complement strand
TGGCCACGGTCCTGATGGAGCCCGTTGCGCCCGCAGGCACGCACATGATCTTCGACTACCTCAACCTCAACTGCGATATCGAAGAGTTCCTTAGCTGGGAGCGCATCTTCGACGGCTACCTGGGCCTGGTCGACGAGGCCGAAGCCTCCGAAGGCGGACACCTGCTCAAGGAGCTCCCGCCGAAGACCGACTTCTTCAAGAAGCATCCTTCGCAGTTCAAGTAGCCGCCGAGCGAGCTTCCCGGTCGATTGCGAACCAAACGGAAACGGGCCTGCCTGATGGCGGGCCCGAAGCATCGAAGGGGCCTGACGAGCAGGTCCCTTTCATCTTGTGGGAAGCGCTCTGCTTGCTAGATGGTCGATCTGAATCCAACGGGGCTTGCGATGCTGCGCAGGTCGGCGACGGAGAGCGCGATCTTTCCCTTGTTCTTGAGCTGCGCGAACGCAACCCCAACGACGCCGTAGATGTAGAACCTGATCACATTGGCGAGCTCTTCGTCGCTGCCATCGAAGTGGAGCTTGTCGGACTCCCTGATGCCCTCGACGATCGACATCACGAAATACTCCATGCTTCCCACTGGGCGAGGAGACGAAGAGAGCTTGCTGAGCAGGGCGAAATTCTCCTTGATGTTCGCGCATGTCACTTCGAGACCGGCAATTGCAATCGTTTCGGCCTTGCCGTCCCAGGCTTTCTTGAATTCATCGATGATCTTGTCAGCAAAGATCTTTGCCCTGTAGACCACGAGATCCTCGATGGAGTTGTAGTGCAGGTAGAACGTCTTCCTGTCGATGTCTGCCTCGCGCGCCAAGGCGCTCACGGTGATCTTCTTCGAATCTAGACCCTTGAGCAGCTCATCGAAAGCCTGCAATATCGCTGCTTCGGTTCTCCTGTAGCGCAAATCGCTCTTTCGCTTAACCATCTTGACGCTCCTCTGCTTTTGCAGCCTGTATGGATTAGCCGTTAATATTTTAGTCTACAACCGTACAGTAATTGACTCTTGAATTCGCATTCGGATGCAGGAAAATATGTTTGTTGCTCCCTTTCGGCGCAACGACCTAGCTTATGGTGCGCGCAACTGAGAACATCCCCCTTTTCTCAGTTGCGCGGCCACCCTGAAACCACTTCCCAATATCGGTAGACGAGCGCCGCAGCTGTTATCGCGCTATGCTTGCACTACACGCATTGCTTACTATTCGTATCTTATACACCACATTTATAAAACTAGTGGCGTTTCCTTGGTGAGAGGTGCGATTCGGACACCAGCGTTGCACAAAACGCAAAGCGCCCCTCGGTCGGACAGCTTCCAACCAAGGGGCGCATGGTAGTCGAACTTGAAGCTTGGCTTAGATGGCGAAGTCCTCGATTCCGTTGAAGACCTCGAGGGCCTCCTCGACATCGTAGTCGGCGAAGGTGATCGCACTGATCGCCTTGGTCAGTCGCACCGCCTCGTCGAGCGAGCGCTGATGGATGTTGCGTCCAGTGGCGTTTCCGCATGCTCCGCCAACGTGAATCTGGTCCCAAAGCTGGGTGAGGAAGGTCTTGGCGTCGACGGTCGAGCCGCCTGCGCATACGAGCCCGCACCTGCCCGCTGCCGAAGACGCGCGCTTGAGCAGCTCCCCGGCGCTCTTGCCATCGACGGGCTTCGGCGGGTTGACCTTGACGAAGTCGGCGCCGAGGCAGACCGCCACGCCAGCCGCGCCGGCGATGAGATCGGCATCCTTCTCGTTGGCAACCGCCTTGCCGCGCGGGTAGATCCAGAGAACGACGATGAGGCCGTTGGCATGCGCCTGCGCGATGAGGTCGCCCGCCTCCTGCATCATCGAGGCCTCGAACTCGCTGCCGAGGTAGATCGTATAGCCGATGCCGACGATGTTGATGCCAGCCTCGCGCATGTCGAGAACCGACTCGAGCGAATAGAGCTGCGGCGAGTACGGATCCTCCTGCGCCGTCTTGACGAGGTTGGTCTTCGAGTTCATCTTGACCAGGTAGTTGATATTGGGATAGTCCTCCGCGTAATGGGCGATGAGGCCACGCTGAGCAGCAAGGACGCCGATGGTCCCCTGGCTGCCGATCTCGAAGAGATGCTGCGGGTCGGAATCTGCGATGTCGATGCCCTCGCCGTAGAAGTCGGCGTTGAGGTGCTCGATCTTCTGGTCGCAGGCGAAGAGCATCAGGCGCCCGGTTCCCTGTGTCGCAGCCATGTAGTTCTCAACGTAGTCTTCCTTGAATTCCGGCATCACGTCGCATGGGATCCTGATGTCGTCACGTGTGATGGTTGGCATGTCTCCTCCTAAGTCTTTCGAGCGTTCGCCTACTCGCTTGCTGCCATCTATGCGCGGGCTTCCCCGCGGTTGTCGTTTGCCTTCGGGCAGCGCCTCTTCGCTGCCCCATCCATTATACTAGTTGCTCGCCCTCTTGCCCCTCATCTGGGAGAACGCTGTCATCGACCGCATCCCGAAACGCGTTGGTGATGGGCCAACGGCGGTCGTCGGTGAGTGAGATCCCGTCGATCCAAGCGCCTAGCGGCTCTTGCCTGCGCTTGTGCTCGGCATTGCCCAACATGCGCAGCACGCGGTTTACCGTCTCCTTGTCGTAGCCCTCTCCGACGATCTCCGCAGGCGTGCAGCCGTATTCGAGATAGAGGCTCGCGATGCCGTCGAGGACGTCGTAGGGAGGCAGGCTATCCTGGTCGGTCTGGTTCTCGCGAAGTTCGGCCGAGGGCGCCTTGGTGAGTACGCTGAGCGGAATGACGTCGACATCCGCAACGCTGTTTCGCCAAGCCGCCAGCTCGTAGAGGCGCGTCTTGTAGATGTTGCCGAAGGGCGCATAGGCTCCAGAAGTGTCGCCGTAGAGTGTCGAATAGCCCGCTATGCACTCGCTCTTGTTGCCGGTGTTGAGCATGATCCAGCCATATTGGTTGGAAAGGGCCATGATGTAGACGGTGCGTATGCGAGCCTGCAGGTTCTCGCGCGGCAGGCCTTCGACCGCGCCGCCCAAAGGCTCGGCAAGGGCTTCGCAGAACGCATCGAAGGGCTTGTCGATCGGAATCGTCATCGTCTCGATGCCAAGAGTGCCCGCAAGCTCGAGCGCATCGTCGATGCTGCCCTGAGAGGAGTACATG
>JAFWGD010000110.1 GCA_017515355.1 Coriobacteriales bacterium | reverse complement strand
CGACAATCTCGCCGGCATTAACCGCTACTTGCCCTCGCAGATCTGGACTATCGCGGTGGCCTTGCGCTTCAGGAAGCCGAAACCGCTCTCGGAGTCGAACCTCATGCGGTCGGCCAGCGCCTTCTTCACCTCGGCATGGAGGTTCCCTTCGGCGAACCTGACAAGCTCATTGAGCATATCTTGGAATTCTATGTCGCCGTGGAAGCATTGGATCGCCTCATCGATGTATGGCCAGACCTTCTTCGACGTACGCTTGTCCTGGGCGCCGAGCGCGCATAGGAAACAGAATGCAGCGAGGCGGACGACTCCGCTCTTCTCGTCGTAGAGAGAATCCTCGGCGGCATTGATGCCCTTCTTGCAGGCAGCGAGATCGATCGGAATCATCTCGTATAGCGCCTCGAGGGTCTCCCAACGCGTTTGCGCCTCTGGTCTGTTCAGCGCATCGACCAGCGCGGGGATGCTGTCTGCGAGAAGGGTCGGGTCGATCTTGGCGACCCTGGCGATGACGAGCGACGAGAGCTGCCTCTCGCGCCTCGAAGGTCCCTTGAGAGCGTCGACCATGAGACTCAGGAGCTCGGGGTGCTCGATCGCCGCCTGCGCGTAGAGAGCCGGGTCGACCTCGGTGTCGAGGGCGAGTTTGCCTTCCGCAGCGGCCTCGATGGCCTCCGCCACCTTCTTGTTCGCGGCACGCTTGCTCAGCGGCTTCTTCTCCGCAACCTTGGCGCGCGCAGCCTCCTTGCGAACCGCAGCCTCGTCGACCTCGGCGACGATCGCCTTGTCGACTGCCTCCTTGGCCTTCTTGGCATCAACCTTGGTCTTGGCGGTCTTCTCTTCGACTTCCGTCTTCTTCTTGGCCGGAGCCATGACATACCTCCTAGTCACTGCCAGCAGTTACGTTCTTCAGGGCGCAGCGGATAGGGCCGAGCCCGACGGACCCCTACAGGTTGAACCCCTGGTGCTTCTTGAAATGCGCCGCCAGGCCGCCGTCGGCGAGAAGCTTCGCCATAACGGGAGGCAGCGGTGCGAAGGGTATCTCGATTCCCTTCGTCATGTTTGTCACCACGCCGGCCTCGAGGTCGATCTTGAGCTCGTCGCCCTCGTCGATCATATCGGTGTCGCACTCCACCACCGGCAGGCCGGTGTTGATCGCGTTGCGGTAGAAGATCCGCGCGAACGATTTGGCGATGACGGCGTAGGTGTTCGAATGGATGAGGACGAGCGGTGCCTGCTCGCGACTCGAGCCCATGCCGAAGTTCTTTCCCGCCACGAGGATGCCACCCTGAGGGGAGACGCGCTCGTAGTAGTTGGGATCGAGCTCCTCCATAGCGTGGTGCGCGAGCTCATCCATGTCGTTGGATTTGAACTTGTACTTGCCGGAGATGACGTAGTCGGTGTTGATGTCGTCCCCGAACTTGAATGCCTTTGCGCAAAGCTCCATGATGGCCTCCTAGCTGAGATAGGCGCGAGGATCTGCGATGCGGCCCTCGATCATCGAAGCGGCTACGGTCGCGGGCGACGCGAGGTAGATGAATGCGTTGCTGTTGCCCATGCGGCCCTTGAAGTTCCTGTTCGCGGTGGAGATCACGTTCTCGCCGTTGGAGGGGACCCCATTGTGCGTGCCGACGCAAGGTCCGCATCCCGGCGTGACGATGCAGGCGCCCGCCTTGACGAGCGTTTGGATGTAGCCTGCCTCCATGGCCTCGAGGTAGATGTCGCGCGAAGCCGGGGCGACTACGAGGCGGCAGTCCTTCGAGATCTTCTCGCCCTCGAGGATTCCCGCAGCGATCGCGAGGTCTTCGAGGCGGCCGTTCGTGCAGGTGCCTATGTAGCCCTCGGCGAGCTTGAGGCCGGCGATCTCCTCAATCGGACAGACGTTGTCAACGCTGTGGGGCTTGGCGATCTGCGGACCGATCTGCGAGACGTCGATGTCGATCGTCTGGCAGTAGGTTGCGCCCTCATCGGGGAAGACAGGGGACGGAGTGCGGCTGGAATGCTTCGCGAAGAACGCGAGGGTCTTCTCATCGGCCTCCATGAGGCCCGCCTTGCCGCCGACCTCGATCGCCATGTTCGAAATCGTCATGCGCGCATCGATCGAAAGCGCCTCGATGGCCTCGCCGTGGAACTCTAGCGCCTTGTAGGTTGCGCCATCGGCTCCTAGCTGGCCTGCGAGGTAGAGGATCATGTCCTTGGAGAAAACGCCCTTGGGAATCTGCCCGTTGAAGTTGACGCGCACGGTCTCGGGAACCTTGAACCAGAGCTTTCCGGCAATCATCGCCGCTGCGCCGTCGGTCGAGCCGACACCGGTGGAGAAGACGTTGAGCGCACCATAGGTGCAAGTATGGGAGTCGCACCCAACCACAAGGTCGCCGCAGACGATCTTGCCCGACTCGGGAACGAGCTGGTGGCAGACTCCGCAGCCCCAGTCATAGACCGTGATGCCGGTCTTCTCTCCGAACTTCCTGATCTTGTCGTGGATAGCCGAGACACCCTCGAGCGGGGACGGACACGAATGGTCCATGACCATCGCGACCTTGTTAGGGTCGAAGATCCTCCCTCCCGACATATCCTCGATTGCATCGATCGCCAGAGCGGAGGTTCCGTCCTGGCTCATTGCGAAGTCTATGTCCGCGATCACGATATCGCCAGCATAGGCATCGGTGCCGCTGTGGTTGGAGAAGATCTTCTCCGCAATGGTCTTGGCAGCTATTCGAATCACCCTCTTTTCGCTTGAATCGACGAAAAATGCGCATATTTACCCAGAAGTATGATACATCGACTTGCATCGATAAGGGAACGCATCGGGGCGAATGACGCGAAAGCGCTCAATGATGCAAAGGGGGCTG
>JAFWGD010000109.1 GCA_017515355.1 Coriobacteriales bacterium | reverse complement strand
TCTGCGTTGCCTATGGAGGACCCGCAGGTGATGACTGCATAGACGAAGGTGGCGTCAAGCCGCTCCTCATCGTCGCCATAGCCGTCTGACGGCTTGATGGTGAGTCTGTCGAGGAACTGGTCGACGAGCCAAGGAGTTCCCCAGCAATGGGTGGGGAAGACGAATCCTATACGCTCGTTGGAGTACATCTTGTAGTCGAGATCGTCTTCGAGCAGGCACTTTGCCATCGAAATGGCACGGTCTCCGGTGACTTCCCTGATTCGCTGCGCTGCATAGAGCGAGTTGCCTGTTCCGGTGAAGTAGAAGATCAAAGCCTCTCAACCTTCTTTGCAAACCTATTTGAATGCCAACTTGGCCATCGATTCCTGAAAATCGATAACACATCCATTATGGAATTGCATTCCCAGATGTAAATGCAAATCTCCCAATTCATAAAATCATCATCATCGATGCATGCAGCGTCGGGGCGTCAAATCAACGTCAAACGCGCTATTCGTTGATATCTTTCCAGCAAAACGACAAATTCATTTACAATAACGTTTTGTGCAAATACGTATGGTTTCATGCTGATGGAGAGCCAAAGCGATTGCGCGAAGGAGCTCCAATGAAGTTACGCAGAGCGTTTCTAACAGAGAGAAGGATTCGGAAATGAGGGGAATCGCTAAACGTTTGAAAGGCAGGCCCATTGCCCTGGTTGCGATATTCGCGCTTGCGCTGCTAGTGGGGGTCGTGGCCGTCGAAGCGCTCGGCGTGCAGAAGGCGCATGCGGAAGGCGATTCTCGAGCCCAGATCACCGAGGTCGTTGGCGAGGCGGGTTTCGAGGAGCCGACGCTCGGCGCGTCGGTAACCGAGCCGGAGATTTCCGTCACCTCTGGAAGCCCGATCGAGTTCACCGATGTCAGCTGGCTCAAGAAGACGGGAGATGGCTGGGCGCGCGTCAATGGGGGAGCGTTCGAGGTTGGCACCTACAAGCTCGATGCGATGCTTCGGATCGACAGCGAATCCGATCAATATGCCATCGGATGGCCGGTTTCCGTCACCGTCGATGGTCAGGAATGGGCCACGGACTGGGATGGCCCGGAAGTGGCCTCCGATTATTCGCAGCTCGAGGTCTACTCGCCTGAATTCACCGTTGCGCATGAACCCGGATGGGCCAAGGAAGATGGCAATTGGCGCTATTACGACAGCGAAGGCAACTTGGTAACCAACGGCTGGGCCGAGGACTCCAAGGGCACGTGCTGGATGGATGCTAGCGGCAATTGGCTGAAGTCCACCAGGTGGGTCAAGTACGATGGTGGCTGGTACCACATCGCCAACGGCTACATGGACAAGAGCAAGTGGATGAAGGACTCCAATGATTGGTGCTATCTGGGCGCTGACGGCAAGATGGTCACAAACGCCTTTGCCAAGGACAGCCATGGCACCTGCTATCTGGGCGAGGATGGCTATTGGGTCAGCGACCAGTGGGTCGAGGAGGACGGGGAGTCCTACTACATCAAGCCCAACCACTACATGGCCGCCGAGGCTTGGGCCAAGGACGATGGGGGCTGGCATTGGATGGATGCCGACGGCAAGATCGTCAAGTCGCAGTGGCTCGATTACAAGGACAGCCAGTACTACCTGATGGACGATGGCTACATGGCCACCGGAATGCAGACCATCGATGGGGAGAACCGTCACTTCGATGACAACGGCAAGTACACCCCGAACTACTGGGCGGAGGACGAAGGCGGTTGGAAGTGGATGTGCGAGGATGGCACGTTCGCAACCGAGAAGTGGATCAAGGACGGCAACGACTGGTATTACATCGGTTCCGACGGCTACAGGGTTGAAAACGGCTGGGCCCAGGATTCAAAGGGCTGGTGCTGGCTCGGCGATGACGGCAAGATGGTCAAGAGCAAGTGGATCAAGGACAATGGGGAGTGGTACTTCCTGAAGTCCGATGGACGCATGGCCGCAAACGAATGGGCCAAGGACAGTCACGGTTGGATGTACATGGCCGGCAACGGCAAGATCACCAAGTCCAAGTGGGTCCAGTACAACGGATATTGGTACTACCTGAAGGCCAACGGATACATGGCCACTGGAACCCAATTCATCGATGGCAAGGAGTATTACTTCGATCCTTCGGGCAAGTGGGTGAACAAGCCCACCAAGGACACCTACCGCGTCTACGTCAACAGGAAGCAGAACGTCATCACGGTCTACTCGCGCGACTCGAATGGCAAGTACAACGTTCCTGTCAGGTCGTTCATCTGCTCGACTGGCCAGTACAACGCGACTCCCTTGGGATGGCATCAGATTTCCGACAAATACCGCTGGCATCAGCTTAACGGCGGAGTCTATGGGCAGTATTGCTCCCGCTACTATCCTCAGATGCTCTTCCACTCGGTCTATTACTTCGAAGGCGGCAATAAGGCTTCGATCAGCACACGCCGATACAACGGCTTGGGAACGCAGACTTCCCAGGGGTGCATCAACATGACGGTAATCGATGCCAAGTGGATCTACGATAATTGCCCCAGCGGCACATGGGTCTACATTTTTGATAGCGACAGCAACGGCCCACTTGGAAAACCTGCCGCTCAGCATCTCACCACGAATAGCTCATGGAGCTGGTGCCCGACCGACCCAGATCCTAACAACCCGTATCAGAAGGGGCTCAAGAGCCTGACGATCACCAACCCCGATGGACAGACCGTGGCAGTTGGAGGAAAGCTCAAGCTCAACGTCTCGATTCAGACTTCGGGCACCGTCGGCCAGTTCGCCAAGTGCGTGAAGTGGGTCTCTTCGAACAACACGGTCGCTAGGGTCGATGCGAACGGCAACGTCACTGGTTTGAAGGCGGGAACCGCGACGATCACGGTCTACAACCTCCCTGAGACCAAGAAGGACACCTACGTGGTGCGCGTCACCCCTTAGGCCTGCCCTCCATCGTCATGCGGTAGGGGGCATTTCGAGGCCGCTGTGGCTTCGGTTTTGAATGAAAAGCGGCGGTTGAGAGCGCGTTTTGCACCATCAAGGCGCGCTTTCTACCGAAAACGGATTGATTTGTTGGAACTCGCGGGCACCCGTGTTATATTCACAAAGTTGCAATTAAGGATCTTTAACGGATCAGTTGTATAGGAGTTTGAAATGTCGAAGGTTTGCGAGATCTGCGGAAAGCACCCTGTTGCTGGTAGGAATGTCAGCCATTCCCACCGTGTCACCAACCGCACTTACCGTCCGAACATCCAGAAGGTGACGATCAACGACAACGGCCATGTTCGCAAGGCCAACGTCTGCACCAAGTGCCTCAAGTCGAGGAAGGTCGTCCGCGCATAGCCCTGAGCCTATGCCGCGCGGCGCACGCGCAACCATAGCGAAGAATCGAAGCTGCGATGCATACCCATCGCGGCTTCTTTCTTTTTCCAGGCGCGTTCGCGCCTTCGCGAGTTCACCCTGATTCTTTTCCAAACGATTCAATATTGCCCGCGTTCGCCCGATAGTCGAGGCGTTTATAGTAGAATTCCAATGTTTGCAAAACTGAAGGGAGGCGCTGCATATGAGCGATCAGGTTCTCGAGCTGGAAGGCAAGCCTGTCGACAAGGTTATGGATACCGACGTAGTCGTCGTAGGCGGTGGCGGAGGAGGCACCTGGGCAGCGCTCCAGCTAGCGCGCCATGGCGCCGGCGTAATCGTCATCGAGAAGGGCGCAACATATCTGTGGTCCAACACCGCGAACATCGGCGGCACCACGTTCTGCAACAGCCGAATCCAGAAGGAGCAGGGCATCGAGATCGACACGATGGCCCTCTTCAAGCACATGATGAAGTTCGCCGAGGGCGGCGTGAACGGCAAGATCGTCAAGCGCTATCTGGATGAGTCCCATGAGATGATCGACTACTGGCTTGACCTCGGTGCCCAGGTCATGATGGGCGATGATCGCTACGATAGCGGATTCGTCACCGTACATTTCTTCCTGCAGCCCAACAAGATGGAGCTCTTGCGTGACGACGCGGTGAGCAAGGGCGCGCAGTTCATCTACAACACCTCGGGCAAGAAGATCATCATGGATGGTGACAGGGCGGTTGGAGTCCTCGCGCAGAACAAGGAGGGCGAGGTCATCCAAATCAACGCCAAGTACGTCGTTATCGCCACCGGTGGCTTCCTCCATAATCCAGAGATGATGAAGCGCTACTTCGGCGCCGCGAACAAGATACATCCGGCCGGCAGGCCCGGGCCCACTGGCGACGGAATCAAGATGGCTCTCGAGGCCGGCGCGATCATGGACACCAACTTCGCGCTCTCCACGCTTTCCGACATGTCCGGCTACAACGCGAGGTACAGCAAGATCGCCCAGTTCACCAACTATCGTACGCGTAGGTTCGAAACCTTCATCTTCGCCAACACCGGCACGATGCTCGTCGACAACCAGGGCAAGCGATTCATCAACGAATTCCAGCTCGCGACGAGCCCGCTTGCATACGGCAGTGCCATCCTTGCGCGCACCGGCTACTACTACGCGATCTTCAACCAAGCGCTCGTCGACTACTACCACGAGCACACGCCGTTCGATCGCATCGGTAGGGATGAGGAGCTCTGGAAGGTCGGCCCGATCATGTTCGACAGGGTTCAGGAGATGATCTACGAGGACCTTCAGACAGCTATCGACGAGGGATTCGCCTGGAAGGCCGACAGCCTTGAGGAGCTCCAGGAGACCCTCGAGATGGATTCGCTGGTAGAGACGGTCGACAACTACAACGTGATGTACGATGCCGGCGCCGACACCGAGTTCGGTTGCGAGCGCGACTTCATGATTCCCGTCAAGGAGGGCCCGTACTACGCGGTCCAGTTCCAGTGCGGTGCGCTCGTCACGATGGGCGGCATCAAGACCGACGACATCTGCCGCGCTCTCAACGAGGACAACAGACCGGTTCCCGGGCTCTTCGTCGTCTCCTCCGACAACGGATCGGCGTTCAGCTCGCCCTACTACGACATCGGCGGAACCTCTTCGGGTCTCGCGATGGCAACCGGATACATTGCCGGCAACGAGATCGCCAAGATGATGGGGCTCTCCCTGAAGGAGTAGGCTCGGGCGACAGCCCCAAGATGGCCTATTGGGCAGGCAAAGCGACACGATTTCGGGCGTTGGCGCAGGTCAGCGCCCGTTTTCTATGGGTAACCAGAGTTGGGCAGAGGTGATGTCGGAGGCGAATGCCTTGGATGCAATCGAACCGCCCTCGTCGCGCGTAGAGCCGCTCGCGTTTTTCCGTGATTGCGCGTTTCCGCAGGTGAAGCGCGCATTTGCTACACACGTGGTCGCGCGAATATGGTCTAACTTTGCGCTTAATCGCAAATTCGCTGCCCGCGGCGTCCCGCGCTCTCGAAAACGCGAAATCCTCGCAGAGCTATAATGAAGGCGCTGTTCAACGCAAGCCACGCTTCGGACGAACCAGCTCCGCGCTAACCGAAGTTCCGCAGCCCGAAACGCAGCAAAGCACTTGGAACGACAGGATTGGCGATGGGAAAGGTTCTGCGCATCTTCCGGCGCGATTTGAAGCGCGTGGTCACGACGCCCGCCGTGTGGATCGTCGTGCTCTTCCTCGCCATACTGCCTTCGCTCTACACTTGGTTCAACGTCGCGGGATTCTGGAACCCCTACGAGAACACCCACGAGCTGCGCGTCTGCGTAGTCAACGAGGATCAGGGCGCGGAATCGGAGCAGCTAGGCCACCTCGACGTCGGCGACCAGATCGTCGGCAAGCTCAAGACGAACACGCAGCTGAGCTGGGTATTCGTTAGCCGCGACGAGGCCATGCGCGAGATCGAGGCGGGCACGGCCTACGCCGTCTTCATCATCCCCAGCGACTTCAGCGCCGACATCGCCAGCATCACGACGGGGCAGCTCGAGCGGCCTACGCTGGAATACTACGTGAACGAGAAGAAGAGCCCAGTGTCGCCCAAGGTGACCGACGCCGGCGCCAACACGCTCAACACCACCATCAACAACACATTCGTCTCCGAGGCAAGCGGAGTGATCGCCAACCTACTCAACGAGCGGCTTGCCGATGTGCGCGGCGAGGTCGATGGCTCAAAGAGCTCGAGCCTGCAGAGCCTGACCCGCGCGTCAGATGACCTGAAGGCTGCAAGGGGAGCGCTGTCCAAGCTGAAGGATTCCACCTCGGAGGCGAAGTCGAAGGCCGATGACGCGAAGGGCCAGCTGGCCACCGCACGAACCGAGATCACTAGGCTCTCGGCAACGCTTGCGCAGGCCTCCACGCTTATCGGGCAGATTAGCAACGAGACCTATGCCATGTCGTCGGAACTCGGCGAGAAGCTCGACTCTGCGTCCACTGCGCTCTCCCAGGTTGCGTCGAGAACCGCCACGGCCTTGGCGGGAATCTCTGCGAAGATCACCGCCTCCAAGGGCGAGATCGATGCTGCGATCAACCGCACCGAGTCGGTCTTGGACCATATCGAGGGCATCTCCGAAGACCTCGAGGATCTGCGCAACCGCCTGGCCAGCACAGGCATCGACACATCGCGCATCGACTCCGTCCTCTCCGAACTAGACGCGTACCTCTCCGCTGCGCGCAGCCGCATCGATGCCCTCCAGAGCCTCGACTCCAACATGAGCGACTTCAACAAGGCCATCTCCAGCTCCGCATCCTCTGCCATCGATCAGATTCAGGCGGGGTTGGCTGCAATCGGCGCCTACCGCGCCACCATCTCGGGAACAGTGCTGCCGGCGCTCGGCTCGAACCTCACCCAGCTCTCAGCCGATATGGAGAAGCTGGGCAGCGCTGTAGCGGGCCAGAGCGCCACTATCGACCAGGCCATCGCTACGCTCGACCAGCTGGAGAGCGCGCTGAGCCTCTCGCAAGATGCGATCGACCGCACCGACGCGCTTCTGGGTTCCGTCGAAGGCGACCTCGACACCGTCATCACCGACATCCAGTCGCTCTCGGGGTCCAGCGCCATTGCGTCGCTCATCGGTGACGACGGCATCGACCCCGACAGGATAGCCGAGTTCATGTCCTCGCCGACGCAGGTGGTGACCGAGGAGCTCTATCCTGTCGAGTCCTACGGCTCCTCGCTGGCGCCGCTGTTCATCAACCTCACGCTCTGGATCGGCGTCTTCATGCTCATGGTCATCATCAGGCTTGAGGTCGACGACGAGGAGGAGCTCAAGGGCGCGAGCCTCGCGCAACGCTATTTCGGGCGCTGGCTCCTGCTGGGGCTGATCGCATCGTTGCAGGCCATCGCCTGCGTCAGCGGGTGCCTCATCATGGGCGTTCAGTCTGCGAACATTCCGTTGTTCTACGTCACTGCGATCATCATCTCGTTGGCCTACCTGAGCATCCAGTACACGCTTTCGCTCACGCTGCAGCATGTGGGCCGCGGTCTGTGCATCATCCTGGTCTTTCTGCAGATTCCGGGCGCCACCGGGCTCTATCCGATCGAGATGACGCCGCAGTTCTACCAGTCCGTCTACCACTTCCTGCCCTTCACCTATGGCATCAACGCGATGCGCGAGACAATCTGCGGATTCTACGGAACCACATGGATCAACAGCATCGGAGTTCTGCTGGTCTACCTTGCGATATTCGCTGCCATCGGGGCATTGGCGCGCACGTGGACCATCAACCTCAACCGCATGGTTTCGCGCGAGCTGGAGAGCAGCGACATAGTAAACATCGAGCACGTCGACTTGCCCGAGCAGCGCTATCGCGCAAGCCAGATCATCCGCCTCATGGCGCAGCGCGAGGAATATCGCGGCTTCCTGCTGGAGCGCTACGAGCGGTTCATGCGCTTTCACTCGCGGTCGAAGCGGATAGCCCTCGTGGCGGGCCTCGGGGTGCCCGTCGTCCTCACCGCGCTGCTGGTGGCGCTTAACGCCGAGAAGGTGGTCATCCTCACAAGCTGGCTCATATGGCTCTTCGTTGTCATATTCTTCCTCGTGGGCATGGAATTCATCCGCGCGCGCCTCAGCCGTCAGACCGTCCTGCAGGACCTCAGCGACACCGAGCTGCAGCGGCTCTACATGGGGCATGAGGACGAGGCGCCGGCAGCGGAGGCGACATCGTCCGCAGCGGTACCGGCAGTGGCATCCTCGGCTCCGCAGCCTCCGCATACTGAAATAACCGAGATCACGATCGCAGGGCCAGCCTCGGACGGCCCTGCGGCCCCGCGGGAAGGAGCTGACCGATGAAGAATGTCTGGCTCCTATTCAAGGGCGATCTCAAGCGGATCACGCAAAACGTTG